>DASQYN010000157.1:0-6619 GCA_035639215.1 Burkholderiales bacterium | reverse complement strand
TCGTCCATGCTGGCCGTCGCGATGTTGCCGTAGATGTCGCTGTCGGCGCCCGGCGCGCCCTTGTTGCTGTCGTTGTTGCCGCCGCCGATGGAGTCGTTGTAGTAGTGCTGCTGGCTCGAGCTCGTGATCTCGTTGTAGCGGATCACGTTGTTGTCGCCGCACTCGTAGAACGAGATGCCCGTCGGGCCGGCCGGGTGCCCCCAGTCCCAGCTGTTCGCGCCGTAGCGCGGATCGTGCACCTTGTTCCGCTGGATGATCATGCGGTACGACGCGGTCGCGTTGTAGCAGCGCGAGGTGATGCCCGAGTCCTCGTCGACACCGATCTGCCAGCCGGCGCTGTTGGTGTAGTTGAAGCGCCCCCAGCCGCTCACGTCGTTCTGCTCGACGACCACGTCGTGCTGGCCCGGCTGGATGGCGATGCCGTCATTGCCGCCCTTCACGGTGAAGCCGCGCACGATGACGTAGCTCGCGTTGACGTTGATCGCCTGCGCGCTCGTGCCGCCGTCGATCACCGCGCCCGGCGCCGCCTGGTAGAGCACGTAGCCGCTCGCCGAGCCGCCCTGCGTGATGTTGAGCGTGCTCGATTGGCTGCTCACGGTGACCGTCTGGGCGATCGGGAACTGCTCGCTCCAGGTCGTCGCGCTGGTCTGCACCGCGTAGGTCGAGCCGACGCCCAGCTGCACGTCGTAGGTGGTGCCCGGCGTCAGGTCCACCAGGCTGCCGCGGCACTCGCTGTTGCGGCTGTCGTACCAGAGGTTGAGGCCCTGCCGCCAAGTCGAGTCGCCCTGCTTGCGGAACTGCACGATGCAGCCCGCCGAGCCGGGGTTCGAGGGCGGCGTCCAGTAGAGGCCGGCCGAGTGGAACGTGGTCACGGCGTTGCCGCCCGCCGGCAGGGTGGATCCGCTGCCACTGGTCGATCCGCTGCCGGTGTTGCTGCCGGTGCTGCTGCCGCTGTTCTGGACGTTGACGCTGATCACCTCGTTGTAGAGGTTGCCCGAGGCGTCGTAGGCGACCGCCTTCATCGTGTGAGTGCCGTTGGCGAACTTGGTGGTGTCGAGCACGCACTGCATGCCATCGGCGGGCGTCGAGTCGGTATTGAGCGTCGTGCTGTCCATGGAGAACACGACGCGCGCGACCGGGCCGCTCGCATTGACGTAGCAGCTCGTGCCGCCGTTCAGCACGCCGCTGATCGTCGCGCCGCTGAGCGGCGCCTTGAACCAGGCGTTGAGCGAGCCGGAGAAAGGCGCCGGCGTCGCGGTCGTGGTGCTGCCGCCGCTCGAGCCGGTGCTCGTGCTGTTCTGGACGTTGAACGACACTTGCGTGCTGGTGTTCAGACCGGCCGCGTCATACGCGGTCGCCTTCAGCGTGTGCGTGCCGTTGGCGAGCTTGGTCGTGTCGAGCGTGCCGGCGTAAGGCGCCGCGGTATCGCTCGCGAGCGCGGTCGAGCCGCCGTCGAGGAAGAAGTCGACTTTCGCCACGCCGCCATCGTCCGCCGCGTTTGCCGCGTACGCGACTGCCGTTCCGGAAACCGTCTGGCCTGCCGTCGGTGCGCCGAACGACACCGTGGGCGGCTGGTTGACCGGGTTCTGGATGTTGACGCTGATGATGTCGCTCTTCATGTTGCCGCTAGCGTCGTACACGTCGGCGCGCATGCTGTGCGTGCCGTTCGCGAACTGCGTCGTGTCGAGCGCGCATTGCGTGCCGTCGGCCGGCGTCGTATCCGTGTTGAGCGCCTTGCCGTCGAGCGTGAACACGACCCGCGCCGGGCTGCCCGAGGTGTTGGCGTAGCAGGACGTGCCGCCGTTCAGCACGCCTTTGATCGTCGCGCCGTTGGTCGGCGCCTTGTACCAGACGTCGAGCGAGCCGGAGAAAGGCGCCGGCGTCGCGGTGCTGGTCGTGCCGCCGGTGGACCCGGTGCTCGTGCTGGTCGAGTTTTGCACGTTGAACGAAACCTGCGTGCTGCTCTTCAGCCCGGCGGCGTCGTACGCGGTCGCGCTCAGCGTATGGCTGCCGTTCGCGAGCTTCGTCGTATCGAGCGTGCCGCCGTACGGGCTCGAGGAGTCGCTGAGCAGCGCGGTGCTCGAGCCGTCGAGGAAGAAGTCGACCCGGCTCACGCCCGCGTTGTCGCTGGCGTTCGCGCCATACGCCACGCTAGTGCCCGAGACGGTCTGTCCCGCGCTCGGCGAGCTGATCGACACGGTGGGCGGCGTGTTGGTCGTCGTGGAAGTCGTGCCGCTATTCTTGATGGTGATCGGAATGGACGCGGTCGTCGAGGTGCCGTTCTTGTCGTTATAGGCGACCGCCTTCAACGTGTAAGAGCCGTCCGAGAGCACCTTGGTGTTGAAGCTGCAGTTCCAGGGCGCGCTATAGTCGTTGTTGATCTGGTAGTTGTTCGCCCAGAAGACGACGCGCGTCGTGTCGCTGCTCGCGTTGACCGCGCAGGTCGAGCCGCTGATCGAACCCGAGAGCGTGGCACCGGAAAGCGGTGCGGCCCACGAGACCGTCGGTGCGGCGTGCGCCGCGAGCGGCAGCCCGCTGCATACCGCGAGCACGGCGAGTGCAATAGGAGACTTGCTAAAGTGCATCTCTCACTCCCTTCGATTTCGAATTGGCTTGTGCGAGAAAGCGCCGTGTAGTGCGATGGCTATCCCGTTTGTAGTACGCGGAACGACAGGGAGCAGGAGGCGTGCCAGCTTGCGGAAGTCCAGGCGCTTCAGCGAGTTAGCGCGGCCTTGTAGTGCAAATCGCTAGTTTTTTGTGGTGAAACGACGACGCGGCGGCGCGGCATCTCGTTAAGTGACTGTTTACGCGCCGCTCTACGTGTCGCCCGCTCCCGACCGTGCGCCGCGCGAGCGAACGAAACGGCGTGCGCAATTGCGCGTTGTCGGGAGCGCGCCGACAACGCTGTCGATCATCGACTACACGCCTGAAGAAAAAAGAAATTCAGGATGGTCAAGCGTGATGCGCGTGCCTATACTCGTCGCCTTCTGGGAGAAGGATTCAGCGAACTCCAACAGCACCGTTAAGAGGCATAGACCGATGAGAATCCTGATTGCAGACGACCACCCGATCGTGCGGCACGGGCTGAAGCAGATGCTCTCCTCCGATCCCGCGGCCACGGTCGTCGGTGAAGCGACCAACGGCGACGAGGCGCTCGAGCTGGCGCGCAAGGTCGAATGGGACATGGCGATCTTCGACTTCTCGATGCCCGGGCGGAGCGGTCTCGATCTGCTCGGCGACATCAAGAAGGAGTTCCCCGGCAAGCCGGTGCTGATCCTGTCGATGCACTCGGAAGACGTCCACGGCTCGCGCGTGCTGCGCGCCGGCGGCGCCGGCTACATCACGAAGGACAGCGCGCCGCAGGAGCTCGCGACCGCGGTGCGCAAGGTGGCGAACGGCGGCAAATACGTCTCCGCGTCGCTCGCCGAGATCCTGGCGAGCGAATGCTCCTCGGATCCGCAGAAGGCGCTGCACGAGAAGCTTTCCGACCGCGAGTACCGCGTCATGTGGCTGCTCGCCACCGGCAAGCAGATCAGCGAGATCGCGCGCGAGATGGGGCTCTCGCCCTCGACCGTGAGCACCTACCGCACGCGCATCCTGCGCAAGCTCGGCCTGGCGAGCAACGCGGCGCTGGTGCACTACGCGGTGCGCCACCAGCTGGTCGGCTAGCTTGAATACGCTCGTCGAGGCGAACCGGGAGGCGATGGTCGCGGAAGGCGTGGCGGCCGCGCCGCAGGCGAAGATCCTGGTCGTCGACGACGAGCCGAAGAGCCTGTTCGCGCTGCAGGAGCTGCTCTCCCAGCTCGGCGAGAACCTGATGATCGCGCAGTCCGGCGAAGAGGCGCTGCGCCTCGCGCTGAGGAACGACTTCGCGGTGATCCTGCTCGACGTGCGCATGCCCGGCATCGACGGCTTCGAGACTGCGCGGCTGATCCGCTCGCGCGAGCGCTCGCGCTCGACGCCGATCATCTTCCTCACCGCAGCGGCCGACGAGATGACCTCGATGTTCCGCGGCTACGAGGTCGGGGCGGTCGACTACCTGATGAAGCCGGTGGTGCCCGAGATCCTCAAGTCGAAGGTGGCGGTATTCGTCGAGCTGCACCGCAAGACCGAGCGGCTGCGCGAGTCGGAGGAGAAGCTGCGGCGCCTCGCGGCGCACCTGATCAGCGTGCGCGAGGAAGAGCGCGCCCACATCGCGCGCGAGATCCACGACGAGCTCGGCCAGGTGCTGACCGGGCTCAAGATGGAGGTGGGCTGGCTCGCCAAGCGCCTGAAGGAGCCCGAGCTGGTCGAGAAGACCGACTCGATGGCGAAGCTGATCGACTCCACCGTGCAGACGGTGCGCAAGATCGCCACCGGCCTGCGGCCCGAGATGCTCGACGACATGGGCCTCGTCGCCGCGGTCGGCTGGCAGGTGAAGGAGTTCCAGAAGCGCACCGGCATCCGCTGCCGGGCCAAGCTGCCGCCCGAGACCGCGAAGCTCGACATCGACCTCGCGACGACGATGTTCCGCATCTTCCAGGAGATCCTCACCAACGTGGCGCGTCATTCGCGCGCTACGCGTGTCGACATCGAGCTCGCCATCGACGCCGAGCGCGTGTCGCTCGACGTGAGCGACAACGGCGTCGGCATCGCCGACGCCGACCGCACCGGCAAGAAGTCGCTGGGCCTGCTCGGCATGCACGAGCGCGCGCTGCTGTTCGGCGGCGAGGTGCGCATCAACGGCGCCGCCGGGCACGGAACTCGCGTCTCGGTTGCCATTCCAATCCGGAGAGCCGCCTGAACGCCATGAAAGTCATCATCGCCGACGATCATCCAGTGGTCCGCCAGGGACTGCGGCAGATGCTCGCGGTGGAGCAGGACCTCACCGTGGTCGGCGAGGCGCGCAACGGGCAGGAAGTGGTCGAGCTCTCGCGCAAGGTGCCCTGGGAAGTGGCGGTGCTCGACTACAACATGCCGGGCAAGAACGGCCTGGAGCTCATCAAGGAGCTGCGCCAGCGCTACCCCGGCCGCGCGGTGCTGATCCTCAGCATGTACCCCGAGGACCGCTACGCGGTGCGCGCGCTGAAGGCCGGCGCCGCCGGCTACCTGACGAAGGAAAGCGCGCCCGAGGAGCTGGTGAGCGCCATCCGCAAGGTGGCGAGCGGCGGCCGCTACGTCACGCCCACGCTGGGCGAGAAGCTCGCGCTCGAGCTCGAGGACAATCGCGGCAAGCCGCTGCACGAGACGCTCTCCGACCGCGAGTACCAGGTGATGTGGATGATCGCCTCGGGCAAGACGGTCCGGCAGATCGCCGACGAGCTTTTCCTCAGCCCCAACACCGTCAGCACCCACCGCACCCGCATCCTGCGCAAGATGAACATGAAATCCAACGCGGAGCTCATGCACTACGCCATCGCCCACCACCTGGTGGACTGAAAAAGGGGTCAGGACCCTTTTTCGAGCTGGATGAACGTCGTCCCCGCGCAGGCGGGGGTCCAGTCTTTTTGGTGAAAGAGACGGGGTTCCCGCCTTCGCGGGAACGACCGGCTGGAAATCTCTTCGATGTAGTGCAAACCACGACAGGCCGACGGGGTGTCGTTCGATACCCCGCGTAGGTATTCCCCCGTAGCATCACGCACTTAGCCTTCAAGAACTACGGCTGGGAAACCCCATGGAATCGATCCACGCTGGCCTGCAAATGATGCTCGACCGCGGCGAGCTCCTGAAAGCGCTGCGCGCCTTCAAGCGCGGCGATTTCAGCGCCCGCATGCCGCTCAACCTGACCGGCATCGACGGCGAGATAGCGCAGGCGTTCAACGATCTGGTGGAGCTCGAGGAGGCCAAGTGCGCCGAGATCGCGCGCGTCGCCGACCAGGTTGGCAAGGAAGGCCAGATTCGCAGCCGGATGACGCTGCCCGCCGCGAGCGGCGCGTGGGCCGACATGGTGGACGCGATCAACACCCTGGTCGCCGACATGGCGTACCCGGTGACCGAGGTGGCGCGCGTCATCGGCTCGGTGGCGAAGGGCGATCTCTCGCAGTCGATGGTGCTCGAGACGGACGGCCGCCCGCTGCGCGGCGAGGCGCTGCGCCTCGGCACGGTGGTGAACGCCATGGTCGAGCAGCTGAACGCCTTCTCCTCGGAGGTGTCGCGCGTCGCGCGGGAAGTGGGCGCGGAAGGCAAGCTCGGCGGCCAGGCCAAGGTGACCGGCGTCGCCGGGGTGTGGAAGGACCTGACCGACAACGTGAACTCGATGGCGGCGAACCTCACCGGCCAGGTGAGGAACATCGCCGAGGTGACGACCGCGGTCGCGAAGGGCGATCTCTCGAAGAAGATCACCGTCGATGCGAAGGGCGAGGTGCTCGAGCTGAAGAGCACGGTGAACACCATGGTCGACCAGCTCAACGCCTTCGCCTCGGAAGTGTCGCGCGTGGCGAAAGAGGTCGGCAGCGAGGGCAAGCTCGGCGGACAGGCCCAGGTGAAAGGCGTCGCGGGTGTCTGGAAGGACCTCACCGACAACGTGAACTCGATGGCGGCGAACCTCACCGGCCAGGTGCGGAACATCGCCGAGGTCACCACCGCCGTGGCGCGCGGCGATCTTTCGAAGAAGATCACGGTCGACGTGAAGGGCGAGCTG
>DASQYN010000156.1:0-3382 GCA_035639215.1 Burkholderiales bacterium | reverse complement strand
GCCTACGGCGCCGCGTTCGTCCTGCACCGTCCGATCTCGCTCCTCATCATCGCGCTCACGCTCTTCGCCATCCTGTGGCCCAACCGCGCGCGCATCCTTCGCCGCCGTCCCGCATGACCCGCGCCCCCGTCCTCTTCCCCGCGCTTATCCTCGCCTTCACCGCGGTGATGCTCGGCCTCGGCTACTTCCACTACCACTATTCGTGGGTCTCCTTCGCCTTCCCGCTCGGCACCGGCCTGGTCCTCTGCGCCCTGTGTGCGTTGGAGATTTTCATTTTCTCCAAGAGTCCCAAAACTTCTGAACGCAGGGACGACCTGCCGGCGCTCTCGCTGGTCAGCCTCGCCTGGCTCTTCGCGCTCGCGCCCTTCCTGTGGGCGTTCGGGTTCGTCTTCGGCGCGGCGCTCTACCTGCTCGTCTCCCTGCGCGGCAATGCCTTCTCGTGGCGCACTTCGATCGCCACCGCGTTGTCGTCACTGCTCGTGAGCTGGGGGCTGGTAATCAAGGTGCTCGGGGTCCAGCTGCCTATAGCGCCGCTATGGCTGGGCTGAGCGGCGCATGACCGGGCGCGCGCTGGTCGCCCTGATGGCAGCGGCGCAAATCGGCTCGCTACTGCCGCACGTGGCCGTCCCGGCGGTCCTCCCCTCGCACCTGATTCCGGAGTGGCATCTCAGCTATTCCGAGGCCGGCTTGATGGCCGCAAGCTTCGCGGCGGGCTACATGCTCGCGGTGCCGGTGCTGACGACGTTGACCGACCGGATAGACGCGCGCTGGATCCTGTTCTGGGGATCGCTCGTCAGCGGCCTTTCTACCGTTCTTTTCGGAATGCTGGCGAACGGCCTCGGCTCCGCGATCCTTCTCTGGGGATTGGCGGGCATCGGTTTCGCCGGCGCGTACATGCCGGGGCTGAAGGCGCTGACCGATCGCCTAGAGTCGGGCGACGTCTCGCGCAGCGTGACCCTATACACGGCGAGCTTCTCGGTGGGGGTAGGGGTGTCGTTCCTGGTCTCGCAGCTGGTCGCCGAGCGCTGGGGCTGGCGGCCGGCGTTCATCGTTACGGGCATGGGTCCGGCGGCGATGGCCGTAGTCGCGCTTCTCTTGCGGTCGGTCGCTCCCCAGCCGAGGAGCGGGCCGCTGCTCGATTTCCGGCCAGTGCTGCGCAATCGCGCCGCGCTCGGCTATGTGCTGGGGTACGGCGCCCACTGCTTCGAGCTCTACGGCATGCGCACCTGGATTGTCGCTTTCTGGGGCTTCGTCGCCGCGCGGGCCGGCGGCGCCGTACCGGTCGACGCGATCGCCGTAAGCGTCGGCGTCACCATGCTCTCTCTGCCGGCGAGCGTGCTCGGAAATGAAGCTGCGCTGCGCTTCGGCCGGCATCGGGCGATCACCATCGTGATGCTTTGCTCGGCGCTCGTCGCTGCCGCGCTCGGTGTCACCGCGGGTCTCTCGCCGTGGCTGTCGTTGCTCCTGCTCTTCTGCTACGCGTTCACGGTCCCGGCCGACTCCGGTGCATTGACCTCCGGAGTCTCCGCGGCCGCCGACCCGCATTTCCGCGGCGCGACGCTCGCGCTGCACTCGACCGTCGGCTTCGGCTTGTCTGCGCTGGGCGGATGGGCGGTGGGCGTCGCGATCGACGCCGCGGGCGGCTCCGCAAATCCCCGGGGATGGATGGCTGCCTTCATGGTAATGGGCGCAGGCATTCTGCTCGGGCCGCTGGCGTTGTGGTGGTCGCGGCGCTCACCCGGCAGCGGAGGGGTGCTAACCCCGCGTGGTATTTCCTCAGGCCAGTAAGTCCTGGCGCATGTCCTCGTATTCCGCGCGCGTGATCTCGCCTCGCGCGTAGCGCTCTCGCAGAATTTCCATCGGCCGCTTGCCGGAGCCGCTCGCGAACAACCCCTTCGCCAGTGCCACGATCCCGAGGACGATCAATCCCCAGAAGACGATCATGAAAATCCAGCCGGCAGCCATGCCGCCACCGCCCCAAGAGCTCATCATCCGCGCGCCCCGCTCATGGCTTACCTCCTGAGGTGCACATAGCGCCCAAGACGTAATCATCTGCCTACCGCGCGACGTCGTCTTGATCTAAGGCAACCGCGGTGCGGAAGCGGCGCAACCGCACCCTGCTTCGGCTGCAGCCTTCTTCTCCTCGTCGAGCGCGCAGCACGCCGATACGTCGGCCTTCGCCGGCCCGCCGCAACAACCGGTCGCTGCCGGATCGGGCTTCCTTGCGCGGATGAAGGCGCTCATGAACTTGCCGTCGACCTGGCCAGCCATGGCGTCGACGTCGATTCCCCTCTCCTCGAGGAGCGCCCGGGCGTCTTCCGCCCGATAAACGCGCGTCGGCTCGATGTCGATGGCTTCGAAGCCCGCGGCCGCGAGCTTCTGCCGGTATTCGTTTTCCTCGAGGGCGCCCGCGACGCAGCCGACCCAGAGCAGCACGCTCTCGCGGATCTGCGCCGGCACGGCGCCGCGCGTGACGACATCGGACACCGCGAAGCGTCCGCCGGGCTTCAGCACGCGGAACGCCTCGCGCAGGACGCGGTCCTTGTCGGCGGCGAGGTTGATGACGCAGTTCGAGATGATCACGTCGACCGAGTTGGCCGGCAGCGGAATGTTCTCGATGTCGCCTTTCAGGAAGTCCGCGTTCTGCGCGCCGGCCTTGCGCTTGTTCTCCTGCGCGAGGGCGAGCATCTCATCGGTCATGTCGAGCCCGTAGGCCTTGCCCTTAGGTCCCACCCGCCTCGCGGAGAGCAGCACGTCGATGCCGCCCCCGGAGCCGAGATCGAGCACCGTCTCGCCGGACTTGAGCTCGGCGAGCGCCGTGGGATTGCCGCAGCCGAGCGATGCGAGCACCGCGGTCTCGGGAAGCTCGCCCGTCTGCGCCGCGTCGTAGAGGTTGCTCGTGATCGGGTCGCACTGGCTTCGCTCGCCGCCGCAGCACGAGCCCTGCGCTCCGCCGGAGACGCTCAACGCCGCCTTGGCATAGCGCTCCTTGACCACGTTCTTGATGTCCGTCTCTTCCATGATTTTCTCCTGGGATTCACGCCCGTTCGTACCAGGCGTGCGATGCGTTGACGATCCGCACGACCGAAAGCATTACTGGCACCTCGACCAGCACGCCGACCACGGTGGCGAGGGCAGCGCCAGACTGGAAGCCGAAAAGGCTGATCGCAGCGGCGACGGCAAGCTCGAAGAAATTGCTTGCGCCGATGAGCGCGGAAGGACATGCCACGCTGTGCTTCTCGCCGTGCCGATCCTGATCCAGGTTCTCTTCAACTCGGCGCTCGCGTATTGGCTGAACCGCAGACTCGGCGAGCGGCATCCGATCGCCTGTCCTTCCGCGCTCATCGGCGCGAGCAACTTCTTCGAGCTCGCGGTGGCTGCC
>DASQYN010000155.1:0-2302 GCA_035639215.1 Burkholderiales bacterium | reverse complement strand
CGGCGACTGGCGCTGGGAAGTGATCGTGAAGGCGCTCTCGGAGCGGCGTGGGCCGGCCGAGGAAGCGCGCAAGCTCTACGAGGAGACGCCGGCAAGCCGCGCCGAGCGCGAGCGGCGCCAGGATTTGCGCCGCTGGGGCGCCGAGCCCGCGGCATCGCTCAAAGGGCGGCCGACCAAGCGCGATCGGCGCCGCCTCGACGAGCTCAAGTCCTAGAAGAGCGAAGCGAGGTAGTGCCCGAGGTTCTCGATGTCCTCGTCGGAGAGCGTGCGCGCGACGCTGGTCATGTTTCCGGCATCGTTGGTGCGGCGGCGGGCCTTGAAGTCCCGCAGCTGCTTCACCACGTACTCGTAGTGCTGCCCGGCGACGCGCGGGATCTCGTTCTGGCCCATGAAGCCGCCGAGGTGGCACATCGTGCAGAGCGTCTCGTCGGCCTTCGCTTTGCCGCGCGCGGCGCGCGCCTCGTCGGCCTGGAAGCCGTTCGGGCGCATTTTCTGCGCGGCGAAATAGGCGGCGAGGTCGAACATGTCCTGGCGCGAGAGCGGCGCCGCCATCGGCGACATCTGCGGGTCGGCGCGCCGGCCTTCCTTGAAGTCGCGCAGCTCGAGGTAGATATAGCGCGCGGTCTGGCCGGCGAGGATGGGAAAGGTCGGCACGGCGGAGTTGCCGTCCGCGCCGTGGCACGCGGCGCAGACCTGCGCCTTCGCTTTCCCGGCCTCCACATCCTGGGCCAACGCAGCAAGCGGCCAAAGGTGGGCAAGGCTCAACGGCAGCGAGCAAAACAAAAAGGCCGCCCGGAGGCGGCCTTTGCGTCCGACGGAAGCGCTCAATCGACCGAGAACACGAAGACGCTGTTGCCTCGTTTGAAGTCGAGCTGCGTGTTGCCGCCGCAGCCCATGGCGACGTACTGCTTCTTGCCGACCATGTAGGACACGGGCTGCGCGTTCGCGCCGGCGCCGCAGTTGAAGCTCCAGAGCTTCTTGCCGGTCTTCGAGTCGAGGGCGTTGAAGCTGCCGTTGCCTTCGCCGAAGAAGAACAGCCCGCCAGCGGTCGCGAGGCCGCCGCCGATCAGCGGCTGCTCGGTGTCGTGCTTCCAGGCCACCTTGCCGGTGTCGACGTTCACCGCGGCGACACGGCCCCACTGCTTCTCGCTCGGAATGGTCTTGAATGCGCCGCCCAGCCACAGCTTGCCGCCGGGATAGTTCGCCTCCTCGACGTGGTAGGTCATCGGCTGGTGCAGGTTTAGCGCGATCGCGAGCCGGCTCTTGGCATCGAACGCCATCGGCGACCACTCGACGCCGCCGTTCGCGCCGGGCAGCATGCGCGCGCCTTCGGGCGTGGGCAGGACCCACATGTTTTCCTGCGGCACCATCGCTTCGGAGTAGCGGACGAGCGAGCAGTCGCGGCGGTCGTTCACGTACACGTGACCGGTCTTGCCGCCGTGCAGCGCCGCGGGAATCATCTTGCCGTCCTTGCCTTTCACGTCGGCGAGGATCACCGGGCTCACTGCATCCAGGTCCCACACGTCGTGCGCGATGTACTGGAAGTGGCACTTGTAGGCGCCGGTATCCAGGTTCACCGCGACGAGCGAATCGGTGTAGAGATTGTCGCCCGGACGGATCGCTCCGTAGAGGTCGGGGGAGGGGTTGCCGACGACGAACCAGATCGTGCGCGCCTTGAGATCGACCGCCGGGTTCATCCAGACGCCGCCGCCCAGCTTGTCGTAGAAGGCGCCTTTGCTCTCGGCGAAGACGGCCTTCTCCTTGTCGATGTCGCGGTGCATGTTGCGGCCGGTCGCGTCGTTCGGCGCCCAAACGCCTTCGTGGCCTTGCTCGGGGATCGTGTGGAACGTCCAGAGCAGGTTGCCGCTCTCGGCGTCGTACGCCTTCACGAAGCCGCGGATGCCGTACTCGCCGCCGTTCGTGCCGATCAGCACCTTGTTGTCGACGACGGTGGGCGCCATCGTCTCGCTGTAGCCCTTCTCGGGATCGGCGATCTCCTTCTCCCAGAGCAGCTTGCCGGTCTTCGCATCCAGCGCGACCAGCTTCGCGTCGAGCGTGCCCATGTAGAGCTTGCCGCCCGAGACGGCGACGCCGCGGTTGTTGGGGCCGCAGCAGAAGGTGGTGATCGGCCCCATCTTGTGCTTGTAGTGCCAGAACTCCTTGCCGGTGGCCGCGTCGACCGCGTAGACGTGGTTGAACGAGGTCGTGAGGAACATGACGCCGTCGACGACGATCGGCGCGGTCTCCATCGACTCGGTCACTTCCGTCTGGAACACGAACGCGGGGCGAAGCTTGGCCACGT
>DASQYN010000154.1:0-3109 GCA_035639215.1 Burkholderiales bacterium | reverse complement strand
AGCATGTGGATCGGCAACCTCATGCTGGTGGTGCTGAACCTGCCGCTCATCGGCATGTGGGTCAAGCTGCTCACCGTGCCCTACCGCTTTCTCTTCCCGTCGATCCTGGTGTTCATGGCGATCGGGGTATTCAGCCTGTCGAACAACCCGTTCGACGTGCTGATCATGGGCATCTTCGGCGTCGTGGGCTACATCTGCGCCAAGCTCGAGTGCGAGCCGGCGCCGATGATCCTCGGCTTCATTCTCGGTCCGCTCATGGAGGAGAACCTGCGCCGCGCCATGCTGCTCTCGCGCGGCGATCCGACGGTGTTCTTCACCAAGCCGATCAGCGCGTTCTTCATGGTCGCGTCGGTGATCCTGCTCATCGCCGTGGCCCTGCCGGCGATCCGCAAGAAGCGCGAAGAAGTCTTCGTCGAAGACTAGCGTGGCGCTGCGCGCGCTGCTCGGCGCAGTTTTCGCCGTCGCGGCGGCGTGCGCGGCGGCCGAGCCCTGGCCGAGCCGGCCGGTGCACATCGTCGTGCCCTACGCGCCCGGCGGCCCGGTCGACGTGTCGGCGCGGCTCGTCGCCGCGAAGCTGCAGCCGGCGCTCGGGCAGCCGGTGGTGGTGGACAACAAGCCCGGCGCGGGCGGCAACATCGGCGCCGATTTCGTGGCGAAGAGCGCGCCCGACGGCCAGACGCTCCTCATGGGCGCGATCGCCACGCACGCCATCAACCCGGCGCTCTACCGCGATTTCCCCTACGACCCGGTGCGCGACTTCAGGCATGTCGCGCTGCTCCTGCAGGTGCCCAACGTGCTCGTCCTGAACCGGGCTTTGCCGGTCGACAGCGTCGACGGGCTGATCGCCTATGCGCGTCGGAATCCCGGCAAGCTCAACTTCGCCTCCGGCTCCACCGGCTCGACCGGTCATCTCGCGGGCGAGCTCTTCAAGCAGATGACCGGCACCGACATGACGCACGTGCCCTACAAGGGCGCTGCGCCCGCCGTCGCCGATCTCCTGGCCGGGCGGGTGGAGCTCATGTTCGACAACCTCGCCAGCGCGGCGCCCAACATCCAGGCCGGCAAGGTGCGCGCGCTGGCGGTGACCACGCTGCGGCGGGCGGCCGCGCTGCCGCAGCTTCCCACCCTCGACGAATCGGGCCTCAAGGGCTTCGACATGAGCACCTGGTGGGGGCTGATGGCGCCGGCGGGGACCCCCGAGCCGATCGTTCAGCGCCTCGCCGCCGAATGTCGCGAGATCCTCGCTTCGGCGGAGATCGCCGAGCGCTGGCGCGCAATGGGCTCGGCGCCGCCTTCGGCGCGCACGCCCGAGGAGTTCACCGCATTCGTGGAGCGCGAGCGCCGGCTCTATGCCGAGCTGGTCAAGCGTTCCGGCGCTAAGGCCGACTAGCGGCTTTGCTTGCGGGCGGGGCGCTGCTGGCGCCACTCCCACGGCGGCGTCGGGTCCTTGTCGCGCCACAGCCCGCGCTGCATGAGTCGCGCGTTCGTCTCCAGCTCGTAGAGCGGCGAGCCGAGCGGCAGATAGGTGCGAAACACCCAGGCATAGCCGCGCTTCACCTGCTCCGCGCTGGCGTCGGTCTTGTCGCAGGTGACGCTGCCGAGCACGTTGCCTTCCTCGTCCTTGCCGCGCTCCGCCACGGCGGCGCTCTTGCCGCGGCAGAGCCGGGAAAGGGCGTTGCGCGAGCTCTTGCCGTAACGCTGCGCGAGCTCCGGCGCGTCGATGCCGTCCAGGCGCACGCGCACCTTGCGGCCGTGGTCGACGACCGTGAGCGTATCGCCGTCGTGCACCGCCACCACTCGACCGGAAAGATCCGCGATCGCGCTCACCGGAATAAGAATCAGCGTGAAAAACAACGCTCGCATCAGAGCGCGGCGACCGTCTGCACCTCGACGAGGAACTGCTCCTGCACCAGGCGGTCGACGATGAGCAGGGTGTTCGGCGGGTAGGCGCCGCCGGGGAAGAGCCGCGGAAACTCGCGCAGCCGGAACTGCATGAAGCGCGCGATGTCCTGCGAATGGACGAGGTAGGTGGTGAACTGCACCACGTTGCCCCAGCCGGCGCCGGCGGACTTGAGCGCTTCGCCGATCTGCGCGAAGACCCCGGCGCACTGCGTCTCGACGTCGGCGCCGGGCGCGAGCATCCCGGCGATGAACAGAAACTCGCTCGCCTTCACCCGCGTGAGGTGCGAGTACTGCCCGAGCGGCTTGCCCAGCGCTTCCACGTTGGAGATGCGAATGTCGGCCATGGCAGGCTAGGTGTCCTTTTTCTTCGAGCGGGCGTGGCGCCATTGCACGTCGCCGTGCCCGGCCGCCTGGTTGAGAAGCCGCCCGGCGACGAACAGCAGGTCCGAGAGGCGGTTCAGGTAGCGGCGCGCCGGCGCGCCGACGTGCTCCTTCTCGCCGAGCGCGACCAGGCTGCGCTCGGCGCGCCGGCACACGGTGCGAGCGAGGTGCGCCGCCGCCGCGGCGCGGGTGCCGCCGGGAAGGATGAACTCCTCGAGCGGCGGCAGGGCGCCGTTCCAGCGCTCTATGCACCGCTCGAGACGCTCGACCGCCGCATCGGCGAGGAGCGCATGGCCGGGAATGCTCACTTCGCCGCCGAGGTCGAAAAGCGCCTGCTGCACCTCGAGTAGCGCCTCGCGAAGCTGCGCGTCCACGGCGCCCGGCAGCGCTTCGGCGAGGAGCACGCCGAGGCTGCTGTTCAGCTCGTCGATGTCGCCGAGCGCCTGCACGCGCGCGGCGGCCTTTGACACGCGCGAGCCGTCGCCGAGCCCCGTTTCGCCGGCGTCGCCGGTGCGCGTGGTGATTTTCGAGAGCCGATGGCCCATGGCCGATTATAGATTTGCCTTCTTTACGACCTGGCTCGCCAGCTCGCCGTTCGCGAGCCGCGTGGCGAGCAGCTCGCCCTCGCGCACCCGCGACGCGTCGCGCAGCACCTCGCCGGCGGCGTTGCGCGTGATGCTGTAGCCGCGGGCGAGCACCGCGCTCGGATCGAGGCCGGCGAGGCTCGCCTGCAGGCGAGCGAGGCGCGCCTCGCAGCGGTGCACGCGGTGCCCTAGCGCGAAGGCCAGGCGCGCGCGCAGCTGCTCGAGCATCGCTTTGGCGCCGC
>DASQYN010000153.1:0-2943 GCA_035639215.1 Burkholderiales bacterium | reverse complement strand
AGCCCTTCGCGATAGCCGGCAATAAGGCCGGCGGCGGCGCGGGAAAGCTCCGCCGCGTACTGGAGGCGCCGCGTCAGGTCGCCCGGGTCGGCTCCCGAAAGCGCCACCCGCACGGCATCGGGCGCGCCGCCGGCGTAGCGGGCGAGGACCATGCGCTCCACCGCCTGCTGCTCGCTCGCGAGGCGCCGCTCCAGGGCCGAGCGCTGTGCCGTGAGGCGCGCCGCGTCGGCGCGCAGGCCGCGGCTTTCGGCGTCGATTTTCGCCAGGCCGTAGTTGACTTGCGAAATGGCGCGCTCCGAGCCGCGCAGCGCATCGCGGGCCTCGCGCTGCGAGGCCTCTTTCTTATCCAGCTCGCCGGTGAGCGCGTCGATCCGCTGGCGAAGCGCGGACAGCTCTTCCTCCTTCGGCGCCGCCTCGGCCGCGGCAGCAGCGAGGAGAAGGCCGAAAAGGAGCAGGCGGATCAGACCTTGACCTTGCCCTGCGCGGAGACCGAGGCGATGCGCCGCGCCACTTCCTCGGGGTCGCCGAGGTAATAATGGGTGCGTGGCCTGAGCGAGTCGTCGAGCTCGTACACGAGCGGAATCCCCGTGGGAATATTCTCCCCGACGATCGCCTCATCGCTGATGTCGTCGAGATACTTGACGAGCGCACGCAGCGAATTCCCATGCGCGGCGATGAGCACGCGCCGGCCGGCGCGGATCGCCGGGGCGATCGCGTCGTTCCAATAGGGAAGGACGCGCGCAACCGTGTCCTTCAGGCACTCGCTGCGCGGCACGCTGACACCCTGGTAGCGCGGATCGGCGCCTTCGTAGCGCTGGTCGCCGGGCTCGAGCGCCGGCGGCGGCGTGTCGTAGCTGCGGCGCCAGACCAGCACCTGCGGCTCGCCGAATTTCTGGGCCATCTCGGCCTTGTTGAGGCCGGTGAGCGCGCCGTAGTGGCGCTCGTTGAGCCGCCACGAGCGGTGCACCGGGATCCACATCAGATCCATCTCGTCCAGCACAATCCACAGCGTGCGAATGGCGCGCTTCAGCACCGACGTGAAGGCGAGATCGAAGCGATAGCCTTGCGTGCGCAGCAGCCGTCCGCCGGCGCGTGCCTCGTCGATGCCGCGCGGCGAGAGATCGACGTCGCTCCATCCCGTGAAGCGGTTTTCGCTGTTCCAGACGGACTCGCCGTGGCGCAGGAGCACGAGCCGGTACATGAGGCCGATTATAATGGCCGGCTTCCCGGGGAAAAATGAGCCTGCTGGATTTCATCCGCAACAACCTCCTGCTCGTCGCGGTCGCGGTCGCTTCCGGCGCGATGCTCGTCTGGCCGTACCTTCGCCGCGCCACCGGCGGTCCGTGGGTGAGCCCGACACAGGCGACGCAGCTCATGAACCGCGAGGACGCGTTCGTCATCGACGTGCGCGAGCCCGCGGAGTTCGGCGCCGGCCACGTGCTCGGCGCGAGGAACCTGCCGCTCGGCCGCATCGCCGCCGCCGGCGCGGATCTTGCGAAGCGCAAGAGCAAGCCGGTGATCGTCTATTGCGAGGTCGGCAACCGCTCGTCCGGCGCGGCGGCGGCGCTGAAAAAGCAGGGCTTCGAGCGCGTCTTCAATCTTGCCGGCGGAATGAAGGCGTGGCAGGACGCGGGCCTGCCGGTGGAAAAGTGATCGGTCTGCAATCGAGCTGCAGCGGTTCTCGCCCCCCTGTACAGGGGGGAAGTGAGCGGCTCTTGCGAGCGGGGGGTTGGCTTTCGCAAAAGACAACCCCCCATTCGCCTGCGGCTCATGACCCCCTTCACAGGGGGTCGAGAAATGCGGGCCGTTTCGTCATCTACGAATGACTGCGAAAGTTCTCATGTACTGCACTGCTGCCTGCCCCTTCTGCCAGGCGGCCGAGCGCCTGCTCGCCGAGAAGGGCGTGAAGATCGACAAGGTGCGCGTCGACCTGCAGCCGGAGCGGCGCGTCGAGATGACGCAGAAGGCGGGCGGCCGGCGCACGGTGCCGCAGATCTGGATCGGCAGCCGCCATGTCGGCGGCTGCGACGACCTCTACGAGCTCGACCGCAAAGGCGAGCTCGACTCCTTACTTAAGGCCTCCGCATGAGCGACGCGCCCAACGCGCAACCGCAGCAGCCCGCGACGTTCCAGATCGAGAAAGTCTACGTAAAGGACCTGTCGCTCGAGATCCCGAACGCGCCGAAGGTGTTCCTCGAGCAGGTGCAGCCGCAGCTCGAGGTGCGCATCGACACCGCATCCGAGGCGTTCGCCGAGGGCTACTACGAGGTGACGGTCGCCGCGACGGTGACCGCGCGCATCGGCGAGCGCACGCTCTTCCTCGTCGAGGCCAAGCAGGCCGGCATCTTCGCGGTGCGCAACGTGCCGGCGCAGGAGCTCGATCCGCTGCTCGGCATCGCCTGCCCGAACGTGCTCTTTCCCTACCTGCGCGAGACCATCTCCGATGTCGTGGTCCGCGGCGGCTTTCCGCCGGTCCTGCTCGCGCCGCTCTCCTTCGAGGCGCTCTATATGCAGCGCCTGCAGGAGCAGCAGCAAGGCGGCGGCAACATCCAGATCGCGCGTTCCTGAGTGAAGGTCGCGGTCCTCGGCGCGGGCGCCTGGGGCACCGCCATCAGCGGCGTGCTGGCGAAGCGACTCGAGGTGTGCCTCTGGGCGCGCGATCCGGCGCTAGCCCGCGCCATCGCGCAGACGCGGCGCAACGAGCGCTATCTGCCGGGCTTCGCGCTTCCCGCTGCGCTCGCCGTCACGGACGATCTCGACGCGGCCACCGCCGGCGCGGCCCTGGTGCTCGCCGCGACGCCGGTGGCGGGCCTGCGCGAGCTCCTGAAAAGGATTTCCCCGGAAAGCGTAGTGTGGCTGTGCAAGGGCTTCGAGGAAGGCTCGGGCGCCCTGCCGCACCGCATCGCTCAGGAGACGCTGAAGAATGGCGCGCGCTTCGGCGCG
>DASQYN010000152.1:0-4180 GCA_035639215.1 Burkholderiales bacterium | reverse complement strand
GTTCCTCAAGGACGAGACCGGGCGCTACCTGTTCATGAATCGGGCGGCGCAAGCGCTGCTCGGCGGGCAACCCTGGCGCGGCCGCAGCGACCGCGAGCTGCTGCCGGCGGCGGTCGCCGACACGATCGTCGCGCACGACCGCCAGGTGCTCGAGACCGACCGTGCGCGCACCTACGAGCTGGCGCTGCCCCAGCCCGGCGGCGAGCGGCGCCTCTACAGCACCAAGTTCCCGCTGCGCGATCCCGCGGGCCAGCGCTACGTCGCTTCGATTACGGTCGACGTCACCGAGAGCAAGCGGGTGGAGGAGGAGCTGCAGCTCGTCACCGACACCATGTCGGCGGCGATCGTGCGCTGCGCGGCCGACACGCGGATCCTCTGGGCGAACCGCGTCTATTGCCAATGGATGGCGCGCAGCTTCGAGGACCTGGTCGGCCGGCGCCTGGTCGAGGTGATCGGCGAGACGGTGCTGGAAGAGCTGCGGCCGCACATCGCCGCGGTGCTGCGCGGCGAGCACCCGCGCTACGAGCGGCTCGCCGACTATCCGGGCCTCGGCCGCCGCTGGGTCGGCGCGCTGTATTCGCCCACGCTGGACGGCGCAGGCCGCGCGACCGGCTGGGTGGCGGTGGTGTACGACGTTCACGAGCGCAAAAGCATGGAGGAGGCGCTCGCCGAGGCGAACCGCCGCAAGGACGAATTCCTGGCCACGCTCGCGCACGAGCTGCGCAATCCGCTCGCGCCGATCCGCAACGCGGTGGCGATCCTCGGCCGCCACGGCGAGCTGCCGGCCGAGCTGGAATGGAGCCGCGGCGTCATCGACCGGCAGGTCGAGCAGATGGCGCGCCTCATCGACGATCTGCTCGACATCGCGCGCATCTCGAGCGGCAAGCTGCTGCTTCGCCGCCGGCCGGCGACCGTCGCCTCGGTGATCGAGCTCGCGCTCGAGACCAGCCGCCCGCACATCGACGCCGCGCGCCATCGCCTGAGCACGCGCCTCGCCGGCGCCGAGGCATGGGTCGACGCCGACGTAACCCGCCTCGCGCAGGTGTTCGCCAATCTCCTCAACAACGCGGCGAAGTACACGCCGCCGGGCGGCACGCTGGCGCTCTCGGTCGAGCGCGAAGCCGACCTCGCGGTCGTCACGGTGGAGGACAACGGCATCGGCTTTCCGCCGGAAGCGGCCGCCGAGCTCTTCGAGCCGTTCTCGCAGCGCGCTTCCCCCGATCACGTCGCCGGCGGGCTCGGCATCGGCCTCGCGCTGGTGCGCGGCATCGTGCAGCTGCACGGCGGCACGGTGAGCGCGCGCAGCGACGGCATCGGCAAAGGCAGCCGCTTCGTGGTGCGCCTGCCGCTCGCCGCCGACTACGGAAACGCCGCCACGAAAGCGATCGGCCCGCAAGCCATCCCGGGCCAAGGCGTGAAAGTCCTCGTCGCCGACGACAATCGCGACGCCGCCGACACGCTCGCCCGCCTGCTCGAGTTTCAGGGGCACGAGGTGCGCGTCGCCTACGACGGCGCGAGCGCCGTCGAGCTGGCGCGCGAGTATCGCCCACGCGTCGCGATCCTCGACATCGGCATGCCGCTCGTGAACGGCTACGAGGCGGCGCGGCACCTGCGCGCCACGCTGGGCGGCGCGATTACCCTCGTCGCCGCCACGGGATGGGGACAGGAGAGCGACCGGCGCCGCGCCGCCGAGGCGGGCTTCGATCATCACCTCACCAAGCCGGTCGATCCGCACGCGCTGGACGAGATATTGCGCACTTGTAGTTGAAAACGGGATACAGGCCTCCCGGTCGCGTTCGCTACCATTCGCCCTTCCATGAAGAACGGCACGCCGGGAGCGGAGGAGCTGCGCATCGTCGCCGAGCAGATGCCGGCGGCGGCCGCGCATTGCAGCCGCGAGCGGCGCTACCTGTGGGTGAACCCGACCTACGCGCGCTGGGTCGGCCGCCGCGCCGAGGACATCGTCGGCCGCAGCCTGGAAGAAGTGCTCGGCGCCGGCAACGCCCGCGAGATCGCGCCGCACGTCGAGCGCGTGCTCGCCGGCGAGCAGGTGCGCTACGAGCGCATCGTCGACCTGCCCGGCATGCGCCGGCGCTGGGCGAGCACGGTGTTCACGCCGGTCGCCAACGGCTGGATCGCCACGGCGGTCGACATCCACGCGTACAAGGAAGCCGACCAGCAGAAGGACGAGTTCCTCGCCACCCTCGCGCACGAGCTGAGAAACCCGCTCGCGCCGATCCGCAACGCGGTGGCGATCCTCGGCCGCAAGGGCTCGCAGGACCCGGAGGTCGCCTGGAGCCAGGCGGTGATCGACCGCCAGATCGACCAGCTCTCGCGCCTCATCGACGATCTGCTCGACCTCGAGCGCATCGCGCGCGGCCGCTTCATGCTGCGCAAGGAGCTCGTGCCGCTGGAGTTCATCATCGACATGGCGCTCGAGGCCAGCCGGCCGACCATCAACGCCGCCGGCCACCACCTCTCGGTGCTGCTGCCGAGCGAGCGCGTGGTGCTCGAGGCGGACGCGACGCGCCTCTCGCATGTCTTCACCCTGCTGCTGAAGAGCGCGTCGCGCCACATGCAGTCGCGCGGCTCGATCGGCCTCACGGCGAGCGTCGAGAGCGGCGCGGTGCTCGTCTCGATCGAGGATAGCGGCATCGGCATCGAGCCGGGCGAGGAGGCGGGCGTCGCACTGACGCTGGTGCGCGGCATCACCCAGCTGCACCACGGCTCGCTCGATATCCGCGCGGCGCCTTCCGGGCAGGGCACGGAGGTCGCGGTGCGACTGCCGCTCTCGCGCGGCGAGCCGCTCGCGGTGCAGAAGCCGGCCGCCCGCGACTTCACGCCTTCCGCAGCGTCGCTGCGCGTGCTGGTCGCCGACGACAACCGCGACGCGGCCGACTCGCTGCAGCGCATTCTCGCGCTCTACGGCCACGAGGTGCGCGTCGCCTACGACGGCCGGGCCGCGGTCCGGCTCGGCGAGGAGTTCCGCCCGCGCGTTGCGATCCTCGATATCGGCATGCCGGGCACCAATGGCTACGACGTGGCGCGCGCGCTTCGCTCGCGCAACGGGCCGCAGGTCACGTTGGTCGCGCTCACCGGGTGGGGACAGGAAGCCGACCGCCGCCGCGCCATCGAAGCGGGCTTCGATCATCACCTGACGAAGCCGGTCGACCCCGGCACCCTGCACGACCTGCTCGCGCGCGTCGCCGGATTGCTACCGATGTAGCCGCTTTGCGACTGGAGGCGCGCGGGCCGCCAGTGCGCGAAATCCGGCGGCCGCCCTTCGCCGTAAGTCACTGATAGGATCGGTGGCGAAAGGGAGGAGCATCCATGGCTCGCAGGCTGGCAGCGGCGGCGCTGCTCGCTTCGGTATCGGCCGCGCACGGAGCACAGCTGCTCGCCTCGCGCGACCTCGCCGATCTCTCGCTCGAGCAGCTCGCCAACGTCGTCGTCACCTCCGTCTCCGGGCGCCCCGAGCCGCTCGCGCGCGCCGCGGCCTCCGTTTTCGTCATCACCGGCGACGACATCCGGCGCTCCGGGGCGACCAGCCTCCCCGAGGCGCTGCGGCTCGCGCCCAACCTCCAGGTGGCGCGCGTCGACGCCAACCAGTACGCAATCAGCGCACGCGGCTTCAACAACGTGCTCGCCAACAAGCTGCTGGTGCTGATCGACGGGCGCACCGTTTACACGCCACTTTTCTCCGGCACCTTCTGGGAAGCGCAGGAGGTGATGCTCGAGGACATCGACCGCATCGAGGTGATCAGCGGTCCCGGCGCGACGCTGTGGGGCGCGAATGCGGTCAATGGCGTGATCAACGTCGTCACCAAGCCCGCGTCGCAGACCACCGGCGTCCTCGCCACGGCGGGCGCGGGCAGCAACGATCGTCAGGTGGCGGCGCGCTACGGCGCCGCCTTCGACGGCGGGCATTTCCGCCTCTATGCGAAGAGCGTGCGGCGGGAGCGAGATGGCCGACCGCCGGGAGGCCGAGCACGCGCTGCGCACCGCCGACCGGCGAAAGGACGAGTTCCTCGCCACGCTCGCGCACGAGCTGAGGAACCCGCTCGCGCCGATCCGCAACGCGCTCTACCTGATGCAGCTGCCGCACGCGCAGCCCGGCGCGGTCGCCGAGGCCCGCGCCATCGTCGAGCGCCAGCTCGCGCAGATGGTGCGCCTGGTCGAC
>DASQYN010000151.1:0-2979 GCA_035639215.1 Burkholderiales bacterium | reverse complement strand
CCGCCTCCCTGTTTGCGAGCGAGACGAGACAGACCGTCGTTCAAGTCACGTTCCAGCTCGGCGCGGGTCGCCGGCTGGCCGCGCCTGCGCGGCGTCTTCGAGCGGTCGGGATCCCAGAGCTCGAGCACCGCGGCCTGGCCGTGCACGCTCGAGCCGCCGAGGCTGCCGGGATGCGCCGGGTTGCCTTCGACCTTGGTCGGCCTCCCGGTATTCGACTCGACGAGCAGGCCTTCGGCGGCGCCGACGAAGCTCGCCGCGGTGGCATAGAAGCGCGGCACGCCGGGGAGCGCATTTTCCGGCTGCACGGCGTACGGAACGATGTGCTCGGTGGGCGGGCTGCAGCCGGCGCTCGCAAGCGCCGCCGAGGCGGCCGAGAACTTGAGGAAATCGCGGCGGGAGAGCTTTATCTGTGGCACGTCGAGCAATCGGTCATGCGCTGTGTCGGCAGGAGGTGGGAGCTTTGCACCAGCGCGGCGCGTAAGCGCGGGTTGTGCGGCGGCTGCGAGGCCATGTCGAACACCTGGTCCGGCGCGCGCAGGTGCGGCGCCGGATCGCGATGGCAGCCGAGGCACCACTGCATCTCGAGCGAAGCGACGCGCTCGATGCGCGGCATGCGGTCGACACGCCCGTGGCACTCGACGCAGCCGACGCCCTTCGCGATGTGGATGCTGTGGTTGAAGAACACGAAGTCGGGCAGGTCGTGCACGCGCACCCAGGCAAGCGGCCGGCCGCTGCGCGCGCTCTCGCGCAGCGGCTCGAGGATCGCCGCGTCACGGAAGAGCTGCGAATGGCAGGTGAGGCAGACCTGCGAAGAGGGGATGCCGGCAAAGGCGGAGGTCTCCACCGAGTAGTGGCAGTAGCGGCAGTCGATGCCGTCGTCGCCCACGTGGTGCTTGTGGCTGAAGGGAATCGGCTGGCGCGGCGAGACCGGGCCGCTGTGCGCGGGCAGCGCCTGGTAGAGCGTGATCCAGACGACGCCGATGGCGATCAGGGCGCCGAGGAGCACGAGCTTGAGGCCGAAAACTACCGGGGGGTGGAAGACCTGGGGCATGAACTGCGCAAGTCACTCATACGCGCGCGCAAAGCGCGCATCCACCGTAGCAAGATTAAGGTCGCCTTAAGCCGCGTGCCGGACGGAACGGCGGTTGCTCCGATCGACCCATGGCCTCGATCCTCGACGAGGGGCGTAATGGCAGCCTCACCTTCGGCGGCAATCTGCGCGCTGCGGTGTTCGGCGTGAGCGACGGCCTCGTGTCGAACACGAGCCTCATCATGGGCGTCGCGGGCGCGCTGTCGGACGCGCGCACCGTGCTGATCACCGGCGCGGCGGGGCTGCTCGCCGGCGCGCTGTCGATGGCCGCGGGTGAGTACGTTTCCATGCGCTCGCAGCGCCAGCTCTTCGAATCGCAGATCGCGCGCGAGAAGGAGGAGCTCGCGACGCGCCCGAAGGAGGAAGTAGACGAGCTCGCGCGCATCTACCATCGCCGCGGCATCCCGCTCGACAGCGCCTGTCGGATCTCGCAAGCGCTCTCTTCGGACCTGAAGACCGCGCTGCAGACCCACGCCCGCGAGGAGCTCGGGCTCAATCCCGAGGATCTCGGCTCGCCGGTCGGCGCGGGCCTCGCCTCGTTCGTCTCGTTCGCGGTCGGCGCGCTCGTGCCGTTGCTGCCCTTCCTCTTCCATGCCGGCGAGGGCGCCTTTGCCATCGCCGCCGGGCTCGCTGCGCTCGGCCTCTTGCTCGTCGGCGCGGCGAGCGCGCGGCTCACCGGGCAGCGCGTGCTGCACGGTGCGCTGCGCCTGCTCGTGATCGGCGGCGGCGCCGGGGTGATCGCATACGTCATCGGCCGGCTGCTCGGCGTATCCGTCTAGCCCTCGATCTCCTTCATCACCTGCGCGTACGAAAGCATTGCGAAGAGCACCGTGCCGCCGACGATGTTGCCGAGGAGCACCGGCACGGTGAACCCGCCGAGCATCGCGCCGATGCCCAGCTCGCCGTTCGTCACCAGCATGAACGCCTCGACGCTGCCGGCGACGATGTGCGCCGCGTCGGCGAGCGCAATCACATAGCTCATGAGGAAGATGACGTAGAACTGCGCGCCTTCGGCCGCGGGAATCAGCCACACCATCGCCGCCATGAGGAAGCCGGCGGTGATGCCGCGGAAGGCCATCTCCAGCCAGCCGTACTGCATCGCCTCGCGGCTCACCGCGATCATCGCCTCGCGCAGCTCGGGCGTGACGACCGGCGTGTACGTGCTGAAGAGCGCGGCGAGGAGAGTCCCCGCGAGGTTGGCGAGCAGGACGATCAGCCACATGCGCGCGCCTCGCCGGAAATTTCGCGCGGTGGGTCGAGCCATCACCGGCAGCATCACGGTGATGGTGTTCTCGGTGAAGAGCTGCTGGCGGGCGAGCACCACCATGACGAAGCCCACCGGGTAGCCGAGCGCGACCACCAGCCGCTGCCAGTCGCTCTCCGGCAGGCGCAGGTAAAGCAGCGCCTGCGCGAGCAGCGAGAAGCTCATCGACAGCCCGGCGGCGACGCCGGACCACCAGAGCGAGACGGCGGGCCGCGCCATCTCGTCCTCGCCGTAGCGGCGCACGATCTCGTAGATGACCGGCGTGCGCGGCGTGGAGCGCTCTTCTATGTGCTCGACCTGCTGCTCCTCCTTCTGCTGCTTCGTGTCACGCGCAGGCGACACTCGGTTTTCCTCGAAGGCGGGCATCGTTCCCGGGCAAGCACGCGGCGCGCCCGTGACGCGCGCTTCGCACCGCCGCTCGCGATTGCCTTGACGAAGAAATCCCGATTTCGGGGACAGCCACGCCGGCGCGCAAGTGGGAATCTTTCCGATCTTTGGAAGGAGCTTTGCCATGGGCATGATGAACGAGTTCACGATCCTCGACCCGAACGGCCACACCACGACGATGTGGGACCCGGGAAGCGCCGAGGAAGTCGAGCGGGCGCGGCGCGTCTTCGAGGAGATG
>DASQYN010000150.1:0-7181 GCA_035639215.1 Burkholderiales bacterium | reverse complement strand
ATCGGCCGCTTCATGAGCGTGTCCTCGCCCTTGACCACGAGCTTCTCGCCGTTCGAGGTCACTTCGGCGATCCGCGCCTTGATGTACTTGACCTTGAACTCCTCCTGGCTTTGCCAGTAGTACTTGGTCTCGTACAGGCCGAAGGTGCGGATGTCCATGTAGTAGATGTACACGTGGCAGTCCGGCAGCGCCTCGCGGATCTCCATCGCGATGTTGCACGACACGGTGCAGCAGATCTTCGAGCACCATTCGCGGCCGATCTGCCGGTCGCGCGAGCCGACGCAGAGCAGGATCGCCACGCGCTGCGGCTTCCTGCCGTCCGACGGGCAGCGGATGCCCCTGCCCGAGGAGATCATCTGCTCCACCTGGGTGGTCGTGACCACGTCCGGGAAGGTGCCGAAGCCCCACTCGGGCTTGTTCACCGAATCGAAATGCGTGAAGCCGGTGGTGAGGATCGCCGCGCCGGCCTCGACGCTCGAGCCGTCGGAGAGGCTCGCCACGAAATGGCCGGGCTCGCCCTCGAAGTGGGTGACTTTCGTCGCTTTCTTGACGGCGATCAGCTGCTGCGATTCGACTCGCGACACCATGCCGCCGATCGCGTCCTTCGCCCACTCGCCGGAAGGAACCAGCTTGGCATAGCCGGAAAGGATCGGCGCGCCGCCGAGCTTGGCTTCCTTCTCCACGAGGACGACGCGCTGGCCGACGCTGGCGAGAGAGTGCGCGGCGGAAAGCCCGGCCGGCCCTGCTCCTACGACGAGAATTGGCTTGCTCATAAGAAAATCAAAACCCCCGCTCGCTGAAGCTCGCTCCCCCCTTGACAGGGGAGCAAGTGAAATTCGCCATCACGCCGCTTTGATCGGAATGTATCCCGGACCCGAGGTGATCATGCGCCGCGGGTCGTACAGGTTCTCCTGCTTGCCCGCCTTGATCTCCTCGAGGTAAGCGACGAACTCGGCCTTCT
Organism: Burkholderiales bacterium; assembly: GCA_035639215.1. Taxonomy (GTDB): domain Bacteria; phylum Pseudomonadota; class Gammaproteobacteria; order Burkholderiales; family SG8-39; genus SCGC-AG-212-J23. Next base: position 6,220 of record DASQYN010000150.1, on the reverse strand, counting down.
TCTGCTGCCAGTCGATGCCCATCTTCTCCATGAGCAGCTCGGTCGGCGAGGCGTGCCAGTGCGACTGCACGATCTTGTACGGATGCGCGCCGCAGGCGAGCGCGGCGAACTGGCAGTCGGCGAGGATCGGCAGCTCGTAGCCCTTGCCCGCCGCCTTGCCGATCCACTGGTTCTTGTCGAGCGTGGTGATGCAGCCGGTGTCGTGGCCGATCATCACGTCGGCGCGCGCCTCCTCGACCGCCACCTTCACCTTGCGGTCGATGGCGAAGGAGCGCGTGAACTCGCGCTCCGAGATGATGTGGCGGAAGCCGAAGCCGCAGCAGTCGTACCACGTCGAGTAATCGATGACCTGCGCGCCGAGCGCCTGCATGATGCCGGTGGAGTTGGCGAGGCGGTTGCCGCCGTTGATGTTGTCGTCGTAGATCGCGTCGGCCGGCACCATCTTGTAGACATGGCAGGCCGGATGGATGGTGGCGCGCACGCCGCTCACGTCGATGGTGCGCCGCTCCGCGATGCGCTGGCGCATGACGTGCAGCCACTCGGAGTAGTGCACCACTTCCTCGGGGATGAGCAGCTTGCCGTCGACCAGGCGACCCAGCTTGCCGAGGATCTTCTTCACGCTCTCGCGCAGCTTGGCCGAATGGATGAGGTACTGGCGCACTTCCTTGTAGTTGCCGAAGGACGTGCCGCAGTGCACGAGCGGGTAGTAGTAGGCGTCGGGCTTGCCCTCCGCCTTCGCCGCCACGTAGGCCTGGTGGAAGTTGCGCAGGAACACCGCCGCGAGGCTCTCGAGGTTGCCGATCCCCGAGCCGTGGTAGTTCCAGGCGGTGCAGGACGTCTGGTCGGTCTCGTCGAGGTACTCGACCTCGAGCTGGTTCATCAGCCAGAGCAGCGACGCCGGGTAGCCCGGGATGTTGCCGCACTGGCCGCAGGACTTGTGGTGCCACAGGCGCGTGGTCGGGATTTTCTTGTCCCAGCCATAGAGCGTCTTCACCATCATCGGCTGGTGCTCCTCGCGCACCCGATGCACGACGATCTCGCCCTCTTTCTCGAGCTGCCACATGGCGTCGCGCACGTCCTCGACGCGGTCCTTCTGCGTCAGCATCGAGCGCTTGTCGACCTTCAGCTCGACCCAGGAGGTGGCGACCTTCGCTTCCGCCGGCGAGAGGTTGGAATCGCGCCACTCCGGGCCGTGGCCGGTGAATCGCTCAGTCATCCTTGCTCTCCTCTTGATCGGCGAGGAAGTCTTTCCAGTCCTCGCGCTTCTCGTCCATGATGTCGGTGATCACGTCGAACAGGTTCTCGTCGATGCCCTCGAGCTGCTGCAGCACGCCGGTCATCTCCCAGATGGTGTAGAGCTCGACCGAGGTCTTCAGGTTCACTTCCCAGGCCGTCGCGGTGGTGTTGAGCGTCGGCATCGGGATCGCCTTGCGCAGAATCTTGAGCGGCGCCTCAACCTTCGAGAGGTTCGGCCCCCAGTCGGCGAAGTGATCCTTGTTGATCATGTCGGGCGAGAGCTGGTTGCCGGTGGAGATCAGCTTCAGCATGACGCGCGAGAAGGGGCGCAGCACGTCCTTCGCCGACTTCATCTGGTGCTTGATCGCGGTCTCGCGCATCAGCATCACCAGGCCGCCCGGCGAGTTGCCGAACGGGCAGCGCGCGGCACAGGTGTAGCACTGGGCGCAGGCCCAGATCTTCTCCTGCATCGCGTCGTAGATGCCCTCGAGGTTCTCGGTCCAGAGCAGCTGGACGATCTCGCGCGGGCTGAAATCGTAGTAGTGCGCCGCCGGGCACGTGGCGGTGCAGATGCCGCAGTTCAGGCAGCCGTTCAGCTCGTGGTCGAAGCGCAGGTCCGACTGCAGGTCGGCGAAGATGTTCTCCAGCTTGGCGCGCGGGACCTCGGCGTTCTCGGCGACGGGATCACCGATGTGCTTCTGGACTCTCGTGCTTTCCGCCGCGTGTGACATCAGTAGGTCATCACCTTGCAGTCTTCTTCCATCACCTCTTCGATGAGGTGCGCCCCGCCGACCACGCCCGCGCACTCGGGGATCAGGTCTTCCTGCTTCATGTCGAAGAGGTCGAGGTTCGGCGAGCAGCAGTAGAACTTGACGCCCGCCTCGTGCGCTTCCTTGATGAAGTCGTAGACGGTCTTGGGCGAGCCTTCCTTGACGTGCAGCTTCTCGGCGACGCCCTTCTTCATCAGCCGGCCGGCGGTCGCCGTGCAGATCACTTCCACCTCGTAGTCCATGGCCGCGGCGACCGAGGCCTGGAAGATCGGCGCGCCGAGCTCCTCGCCGTTCCGCGGATCGGTATTCGCCATCACGATGACGAGCTTCTTGGGCACGGACGAGCCTCCTTCGGAATATGCTAAGAATATATTAGCATTTACTAAACTGCAATCAGCCCCGCAGTGTCGCCTCGGCGCGCCGGCGGCGTTTTGATCTAGGTGAAGGTTTGTGCGCGGCTACTGCGGCGCGTCCATCCAGCCGGTCAAGCGGATCAGTCCCGCCATGATCGGCACCAGCGCGTCCTCGACGCTGCGCTGCGCGGAGCGCAACCGCGCCAGCCCGCGCTCGATGTCGGGCGGCGCGTCTTCGAATTCCATGACCAGGTCCTCGACCATCGCGACTTTGAGGCCGGGATGTCCGGCGAAGCCCCAGGCATGGGTGCCGAGCTGCCAGAGCACCGGCCGCTGCTTCTCGTCGACGGCGAGAATCTCCGCGTTCGGCGGCGGCAGCGGCCAATCGCGCATGTAGATCGCGAGCGGATATTCGGCCGGGAGGTAGCCGCCGAGCGCGCCCGCTTTCGTCCGCAGCGCCGTGCCAACGGAGAACTCGAGCGACGCGCTCTCGGAGCGGCCGCCGGCCGCGAGCGCCAGGATCTGTGCGCCTAGGCCGATGCCGATCACCGGTTTTTCGCGCGCCAATGCCTCGCGCACCAGCTCGATTTCGGTTTTCAAAGTGGGAACATCGCGGCTCCCGGCGCTGCCCCACGGGCCGCCGCCGAGCACGATCAGCCCGTCGGCGAGCTCTTCGGGCTTCGGGAACGGATTCTTGCCGGCGAACGGCCGGCAGTAGCGGAACCGGATGTTTCGCCCCTCGAGGTGGTCCTCGATCAGGCCGAGGTATTCCGCCGAGGTGTGCTGGAAGACGTGGACCGCCTTCACCGCAGGGCGGCCTCGACGGCAGCGCGGAAATCGGCGGGCGAGACGGAGAGCAGCCCGACCTTCGCTTGCGCAAAAAAACGCTCAACCGCGGCGCCGGCTTCGGCGACCGGCACCTGGCGCAGGCTCGCTTCCAGATCGAACACCAGGCGCGGCGGCGTGACGAAGAAGTCACCGGTGAGCAGCGCCTCGCGAATGCGCTCGTTCCCCGCGCCCTCGAGCCGCACATAGGCGGTGATCGTGCCGCCCGCGCCGGTGTGCGAGCCGGAGCGCACGGAGGCATCAGCCTCCGGGTTATCGATCTCGTGCACGAACGCGTCGGTGCCGATCTCCTGGTCGTGATGCCTGGCCGCCGCCGCTTCTTCCTCGGGGGTGATCGCGCCCCATTGCGGCGCGATGCCGAGGCGCTCGGCGAAGCCGGCGATCAGCGCCTCCTGAATGGCGGCCATGCCCGGCGCCTTGCCCAATAATTCGCCGAGCGTCACGACCCGCTGGGCAGCCGAATCGAGCGAGCGCTTCTCGAGCTTGGCCTTAGCCACGTTGAGCGCCGCCACCATGTCGACGGGATTCATGTCGACCAGCACCGTGCCCTGGTAGATGAGCGTGTCTTCGTCGAAGAAGCCGCCGGTGCCGCTGATCTTGCGGCCGTCGACCTCGATGTCGTTGCGCGGCCGGTATTTCGCGTCGACGCCGAGCTTCTGCAGTCCCGCGGCCGCGGCCTCGCAGATCTCGCGCGCCAGCTCGCCGAGCGAGGCGATGCCGAGCGTCGAGCGCGAGAACACGAGCTCCCAGCCGAGCTGGCCTTCGTCGAGATAGATCGCCCCGCCGCCGGTGACCCGCCGCACCACGCCGACGCCCTGCGCCCGGCAATAGTCGAGCTTGACCTCCTTCGAGAGAGCCTGGTGACGGCCGATCAGCGCCGTGGGCGGGAAGCGCAGGAAGCGGATCGTGTCCGGGATGCGGCCGGCCTTGTGCATCTCGAGGAGCGCCTGATCGAAGGCGATTTGCCGCCGGCCTTCGCGCACGCCGGTATCGATGACGCGAAACGGCTTCACTGCTTCAGCTGCCGCCGGATCTTCTGCAGGTCGCGCTTGTTGGGCGGGAACGGAAAGCTGGCGATGTTGGACGGTGGCGAATCGCCGTAGGGCCGATCGCAGGCCGAGACGTCCTCGGCGAACTTGCCGGGGCAGCCGGAAGTACGGAAAGCCACGCCGCGCGCAATGGTTTCTTCCAAATCACTCTCTGAAACACCAAAGTCCGCGACACGGCCCTGCTCGTCGAACTTCATGTTCTCGACGCGCGCGCCGCGGTAGTCGATGAGATACCTCGCGAGCTGCACGCGCCGCCACTGCCCGCGATCGGTCGCCGGCAGATGGTCCATGAGGGAGCCCTTCTCCGGGAAGAAGCAGAACATGTGGCTGTGCCCGCCGAGCTCGACCAGCTTCTGCACGAGCAGCAGCACGTCGCGCTCGGTCTCGCCCATGCCGACGATGATGTGCGCGCCGAATTTCTGCGGGCCGAAGATGTCGCGCGCGTCCATCAGGATCTCCCAGTATTTTTGCCAGGAGTGCATGGACTGCACGCCCTTGCCGCGCGTGCGGTCGAAGATCTCGGGGGTCGCGGCGTCGAGCGCGACGGTGAAGATGTCGGCGCCGAGGTCCTTCAGCCGCTTCACGTCCTCGCGCGCCATGGTCGTCGGGTTGGAGAGGATCGACACCGGGATCGTCTGCGGGTCGATGCGATCGGTCCACTGCTTCAGCACCGTCACCGTGTCCGCATCGGACTTGGGATGAGTGATCATCGAGATGCACATGCGGTGGAACGGGCTGTTCCCGCCCTGCTTCGCGACGATGTCGATCGTCATGTCGAGCGGCACCGCGGGCCAGTCGACGCGGATGAAGTTGCGGTCGGCGTAATCGCGCTCGGCCTCGCGATGGCGCGCCAGGCCGCAATAGGCGCAGTTCGCGCGGCAGCCTTCCGGATAGGTGAGCAGCAGGTTGAGGCAGCGCGTGCACTCGCAGCGGTACATCTTCCCGGTCATGATGCCGAGAGTGAGCGCGGCAGCGGTCGACATCTGCACGTACTGCGGCGAGCGCATGTTGGGCGTGAGAATGTTGTAGTTCGGCTGGTAGACGCCCTGCGGCGCGACGTCGTTCGCCTTGACCCGCGCGCCGTTGCGCAGCTCTATCGGGATGACCCCCGGCTCGCGCGGTGCCATCGAGTTCGCAGGTTCGAAGCAGCTCATGTCCAGTACTCCGGGTAGGCGATCCAGCCGCGCCGCAGCGCCGGCTTGGTCAAGGTCGATTGCAGCAGCTCGCGCCGGCGCCGCAGCGCGCGCTCGAGCGCTGCGCCGTACACGTCCTCGAGCTCCTCTTCGTAAGCTTGTGCCTCCCCGCGCACCGCGGCCTCGCCGGCGAGGCGCCCCGAGTGCACGGCCGCCGCGATCCCGGCGCCGCTCACCGGGTTCGCAAGCCCCGCGGCGTCGCCCGCGAGGAGCACGAGCGTCTCGCCGAGCATGCCCCAGGGCTTCACCATGCCGCCGACCGGAATGGCGCCGCCGGTGGTCGACAAGGTTTCGCTCCCGGTCTTGCGCTCCTCACAGAGCTGCGCGTGAAGGCGGGCGACGATGCTTTTCAGCTTCGCGCGCGCCGGCGGAGCAACTCCCGCCCCGACGTTGGCGACGTGGCCCTTCGGGAAGAGCCAGCCGTAGCCGCCCGGGATGCCGGCGGAAAGGAAGATGTCGGTCGCCGCGTGCGCTGCGAGAAGCGGCACGGTGACCTGCCGGGTCTCGACGAGCTCGCGGTTCGCCGATCCGATCGCCCTGCCGGCGCGCGAGCGAGGGCCGTCGGCGCCGACGATCACCGGCGCGTGCAGCCTCGCTCCGTCCGCCAGCTCCACCTCTCCATCCGCGGTCACTCTTTCGACGAAACAACCCAGCCGGATGTCGGCGCCGGCGGCGCTCGCCGCTTGCACCAGAGAGGCGTCGAAAGCCGCGCGATCGAGCATGCGGCCCGGGAAATGCGCGTTGAGATCGGGCGCGTCGTCCTCGACGAAGGT
>DASQYN010000149.1:0-2298 GCA_035639215.1 Burkholderiales bacterium | reverse complement strand
GGCACTGACGGCGCAGGTCGGCGGCGCGAAGCTCGCCGAGGGCCTTTATCGACTGCGCGGCAGGGACCTGACCGTGGTGGTCAACACGGGCGACGACTACGAGCACCTCAACCTTTCCTTCTGCCCGGACCTCGACACCGTGCTCTATACGCTGTCCGGCATCGCCGCCCGGCAGGCCGGCTGGGAGCCCGAAGGCGAAACGCGCGCGGTACAGGGCATGGTTAGCCTGCTCGGCGGTCCTGACCGCCCGCCCCTGGGCGATCGCTCGCTCGCCGCGCCGCTCCTTCGGAGCGAAGGCTTGGCTCGCGGACGCACCCTCACGCAGATCACGCTCGACTTCTGTCGCCGGCTCGGCATCGAGGCGCAGGTGCTGCCGATGTGTGACGAAGCCATTCGCACCTATGTGCTCACCGCCGATGGCGCCGTCGCGTTCCCGGACTATTTCACCGAGCTCGGGTGCGAGCCGCCGGTGCGCGGCTTCCAGTACGCCGGCGCCGACGAGGCTCGCCTGTCCGACGAAGTGCTCGACGCGCTTCACGCCGCCGACCTCGAAGCGGTGATCATCGGGCCGGCGAACCCGTACCACGCGATCCGGCCGGTACTCGAGATCCCCGGCATGCGCGAGCTGCTCCGTCAGCGCGGCGCGCCGATCGTCGCCGTATCGCCGATCATCGGCGGAAGGGCGCTGAAAGGCAGCGCCGGCAAAATGATGCGCGAGCTGGGTCGCGAGCCGACGGCCCGCGGCATCGCGGCGGAATACCTGCGCCTCATCGACGGCTTCGTCATCGACGGCGAGGACGCGAGGTTCGTCGAATCGATCGGTTCGCTCGGCATGCAAGTGCGTGTCGCACCGGCGCTCATGCGCTCGAACGAAGATCGCATCGCGCTAGCGCAAGCGGTACTCGATTTCGCCGCCGCCATCCGGGAGGCGCGCGCCGCAGAGGTGCAATGAGGAGCATCCTCCTCGCCTGTCTCGCCGCCGCGCCAGCGCTCGGGCACGCCGATCCCGCGGAAGTCGACCGTCAGGTGCAACGCGCGCTCATCGAGCGCGATCGCCAGGCCGCGGAATTCTCACGGCCGGAGCTGCGCGACATGCCGCAGCCGAGCGCCGCGGAACCGCTGCGTCCCGATGAGCGCGTGATGCGCGCTCGCGAGCGCGAGGCTTATCATCCTGCGCCGCCGCCGGCGCCACCCGCGCCGAACGGCAAGCCGCTACCGCTCCCAGGGGGGCCGGGCCACGCGGTCGATCCTGTACCGGTCCAGGGCACGAGCGGCCAAGCCGGGGTCGATAGCCGATAGCGTGGCATGGACGATGTGGCGGGCATCCACCTCGAAGAACGCCCGTAGCGCGGCGCGCGTGTCTGAACGTCCAAAGCCGTCCGTGCCGAGAGCGATATAGCGCCCTGGAACGTAGGGCCGGATGAGATCGGGCAGCGCGCTCACGTAGTCGCTCGCCGCTATTACCGGGCCGCCGCTCCCCGCCAGGCATTGCTCCACCCAGCATGTCGCATGGGCGCCAAGCCGCCGCGAGCGCTCTGCGCGCATGCCGTCGCGCCGTAGCTCGGTGAAGGATGTGACGCTCCATACCGCGGCCGAGAGGCTCCAGTCCTTCTCCAGGAGATCCGCTGCTGCCAGCGCTTCGCGCAGGATCGCGCCAGCGCCAAGGAGCTGTACCTGCGTGCCTTCGCGCAGGCGGTGCATGCCGCGCAGGATGCCCTCCTTGGCGCCTTCGGGCATCGCCGGATGGGGGTAGTTATCGTTCGCCACGGTGACGTAGTAGAAGACGTCCTCCTGCTCCTCGAGCATGCGGCGCGCACCGTCCTCGACGATCGCCGCCAGCTCGTAGGCAAAGCAGGGGTCGTAGGCGCGGCAGTTCGGTACCGTTGACGCCGCGAGGTGAGAAGAGCCGTCCTGATGCTGCAGGCCTTCGCCCGCGAGAGTGGTGCGTCCAGCGGTGCCGCCGACCAGAAAGCCGCGCGCGCGTGAATCTGCCGCCGCCCAGATGAGATCGCCGACGCGCTGGAAGCCGAACATCGAGTAGTAGATATAGAAAGGCAGCATCGGCGTACCGTGTGCCGAGTAGGCGCTCGCCGCGGCGAGCCAGGAAGACAACGCGCCTGCCTCGGTGATGCCCTCCTCTAGGATCTGCCCGTCTTTCGCTTCACGGTAGTAGAGCAGCTCCTCGTGGTCTTCCGGCTCGTAGAGCTGCCCGAGCGAGGAATAGATGCCGAACTGCCGGAAGAGGGTTTGCATGCCGAAAGTGCGCGCCTCGTCGGCGACGATCGGCACCACGCGGGG
>DASQYN010000148.1:0-5455 GCA_035639215.1 Burkholderiales bacterium | reverse complement strand
CCGCCGATCCCGGCTGGCAGGCGGGCAACGCCCACCTCGGCGGCATCGCCGCCATCCGCTCGCTCGCGGAGACCGAGAAGTTTATCCACGAGCAGGTCGACCTCTACAACGGGCTCGTCGACAAGATGGGCATCCGGCAATAACCGCTTCAAACAAGGGAGACACCCCGCATGTTCCGCATAACCGCGCTCCTGGTCAGCTGCATTGCGCTGGCCGCTGCAATCCCGAACGCTCAGGCCGAGCGCCCATTGACGCGCCAGACCGCCTTCGGGCCGATCGTCGGCGTGGACGACTCGGCCGCCTCCGGCAGCTACTTCTGGAAGGGCGTGCCGTTCGCCAAGCCGCCCGCCGGAGACCTGCGCTGGAAGGCGCCCGTCGATCCGCAACCGTGGCGCGAGCCGAAGCTCACGCAAAGCTTCGGCAACGCCTGTGTGCAATACGGGCGTATCTATGGACCTGGAGCGAACAATCGCTACGACCTGACCATCGCCTCGACGCTGAACCAGGCGGTGGGCCAGGAGGACTGCCTGTACCTCAACATCTGGCGCCCGGCCACCAACCAGGGCGGCCTGCCGGTCATCATCTTCGTCCACGGCGGCAGCAACGTCTCGGGCTACACGGCAGACCCCGTGTACGACGGCGCCGCGCTCGCGAAGAAGGCGAATGCGGTGGTGGTGAGCGTCAACTACCGCCTCGGCATCTTCGGCTTCCTCAGCGTGCCGCAACTCAAGAGCGGCACCGATCCGATCGAGGATTCGGGCAACTTCGCGCTGCTCGACATCGTCAAGGCGCTGCAGTTCATCCGGCAGAACGTCTCCAACTTCGGCGGCAATCCCGCCAACATCACGCTGACCGGCCAGTCGGCGGGCGCCATCAATGTCTACGCGATGCTCACTTCGCCGCTCACCGTCAACGCGCGGCCGCAGCTCTTTCAGCGCGCCGCCGCCTTCAGCGGCGGCATCTCGCTGGCGAGCGAGCTGCCGCCCGGCAGCATTCCGACGCTCAGCCCCGCGTCGGTCTATCTCCTTCAGGGCAATACCTTGCTCACGCAGCAGCTGATCGTCGACGGCCTCGCGACCGACGTCGCTTCGGCGCAGGCGTACATCGCCTCGCATAGCTCGGCCGAGATCGCCGCGTATCTTCGCTCCAGGACTCCGTCGGCGCTGCTCTTCACCCTGCTGGCTAAGCTTGCTGCCCTCGGCCTCGCCGGATCCGGCCCCATTCCCGACGGCGCGGTGCTGCCCGTCGATCCGGTCAAATCCATCGCCGCGGGTCAGTATGTGAAGGTGCCCTTCCTCGCGAGCAATGCGCGCGACGAGGCGAAGCTCTTCCCGACCTTCCTGCCGCTCGTCGGAGGCCCTTTCCCCGTTCGGCTCGTGAGCGATGCGCAGCTCTTCACCATCCAGTTCAACTACGACCCGAACGCGGCCCCGCAGGTCACTATCGGGCAGTGGATCAACGCGGCTTACCTGCCGGTGACCACGCCGGTGACGGGCTTCAATGCCATGACCGACAAGCTGAACAGCGTCTTCTTCATTCCCAGCCGCAACAACGTCCTCGATGCCTTGCGCGGGCAGCAGGACGAGGTCTGGTACTACCGCTTCGACTGGGATCGCGAGCCCGCGCCGTTCGACGACATCTACGGCGCGGCGCATGCGTTCGATCTGCCGTTCCTCTTCGGCAACTTCGGCCCGTCGCTCTTCTCCAACATCGCCAACTCGCATGCCAACGAGCCCGGCCGGCTCGATCTCTCGGACGCGATGATGCGCAGCCTTGGCGCCTTCGCGAGGAAAGGCGATCCGAACGACCGCGTGCTCGGCGTCTTCTGGCCGGCGTGGCCGTCGCAGCTTAACTTCGACGCTTCGGACAGCGCCGCGCAGATATCGGTCCAGTAACCGACCCATCGAATGAGTTCACGCGTCCTCGAATTCTGGCTGGGATATGGGAGCACCTACAGCTACCTCACGGTGATGCGCATCGACGAGGCAGTGGAGCGCAATGGCGTGCGATTGGTGTGGAAACCGTTCAACCTCACCATGCTCATGCAGGAGAAGGGCCTGCCAACGGGCCCTTTCATCCCGCGTCCCGAGAAGCTCGAGTACATGTGGCGCGACCTTGAACGGCGTGCGCAACGGCGCGGGCTCCCGTACCAGAAGCCGCCGCGCTATCCGGTCGATTCACAGAAGACCGTACGAGTCGGCTATCTCGCCGCCCGCGAAGGCTGGTGCAGCCAATTCTCCCGCCGCGTGTTCGAGATGAACTTCGTGGAGGGCCGTTCGATCGGCGGCCCGGGTAATCTGGAAGCGGCGCTTTCGGCCATCGGAAAGGATCCGCAGGCGACGATCCGTCGTGCCCGCGAGCCCGACATCGAGGAGGGACTGGTGAGAGACACGCGCTGGGCGATCGATCACGGATTGTTCGGATCCCCGCATTTCGTGGTCGATGGCGAGCTGTTTTGGGGCGATGACAGGCTGGAGGACGCGCTCGAATGGTGCCTATCGGGGCGTCTGGCGTCCGGCGCCGCCAAGTCGGACTAGACTACAAACGCAGCTGTCGACCGAAAGCGAACGCGCGACGTCCGCTTCCGGCGGCGGGTTGTTGACACGCCTCAAGCCTCTCGGTTCTACTGGCGCGACCCAACCCGGGGGAGGAGGTCACTGTGTTCCGCTATTGCTTCGCGGCAGCAGCCGCTCTCGCGCTTTGTGCCACCGCGTGGGCGCAGACGCGTGAGTTCTCGTTCGCCTACGATCAGCCGCATGCGAGCGCCTACGGCTTCGGCGCCGACGTCTTCGCAAGCAAACTCGGCGAGCTCTCGAAGGGGGCGATGAAGGTCAACCAGTACCCGGGCGCGCAGCTCGGGCAGGAGCCGCAGGCGCTGCAGAAGATCCAGAGCGGCGACATCGACTTCACCCTGGTGGCGATCGCCAACTCCGCCACCATCCAGCCCGAGGCCGGGGTGTTCTCGGTGCATTTCATCTTCCGCGGCCCGGAGCACTCGGTGGCGGCGCTGACCAATCCGAAGGTCATTGCCGCGATGCGCGAGCTTTACGCAGCGAAGGTGAAGGGCGCGCACATGCTGACGCTCGGCACCCAGGGCCTGCGCAATCTGTACTGCAAGAAGGCGGTGCCGAACCTCGCCGCGATCAAGAACCTCAAGGTGCGGGTGCAGGCGACGCCGACTGAAGACGCGCTCTTTCCGGCGTACGGCGCACAGGTCGTGCACATGCCCTTCGGCGAGGTCTATACCTCGCTGCAGACCGGGGTCGTCGACTGCGCCGAGAACGGCTACACCGTCTACATGCTGAACAAGCACTACGAGGTGGCGCCGGTCATGTCGGTCACCGAGCACGAGGCGAACCATTCGGTGCTCTTCGTAAGCGACAAGCTCTGGTCGAGCCTCTCGGCCGAGCAGAAGAGCTGGGTGCAGGGCGCGGCCGACGAGATGAACCGCCAGGAGCCGAAGAAGGCCTTCGAGCTCGAGCGCGAGTCGCGTGCCAAGCTGCAGAAGATGGGCGTGAAGATCGTCGACCAGGTCGACAAGTCCGGCTTCGAAAAGATCGCCGCGCCGATGCAGGACAAGATCGCCAAGGACCTCGGGCCGAACGCCGTCAAGGTGCTGGCGCTGGTGCGCGCCACCAAGTAAGAGAGAAGCCCTATCTCACTCGTACTGCAGGACCAGCGCCACCTGAAGTGGCGCGCGCTCGATATCGTCGAGCTCGTCCTGATGGCGCTGTGCGGCATCGCGGTCACCGGCTTCACCGCGAGCGTGGTCTGCGACATCGTCACCCGCACGCTCGGCCACCCCTGGCTGTGGCTGCAGGAAGTCACCATGACCTTCTTCGTCTACGGGGTGTTCGCCGGCACGGCGGCGGCGACGCGCCGCAATGACCACCTGTACCTCGCGCTGATCGCCGAGTCCATGACCGGGAGGAAGCGCTTCGTTCTCGAGAGCTTCAGCCGCTGCGTCGTGCTCGCGGTGGCCGGCTGCATGATCTGGTTCGGCTACCTGAACTTCCTCAACGGCTTCCACAGCTTCCGCATGCCGTCGATGACACCGCTCGCGAGCCTGGTCGCCTCGATCCCGTTGTGCGGCGTGCTGGTGGCCCTCTTCACCGTCGAGCAGCTCGTGAACGGCTGGCGCCACGGCTTCCCCGATCCGAAGGGCGGGGCGGAGCACGACCCGCTCGGGAGCCACGTCGAATGACCGTCAACGGCTGGCTCATCTGCCTGATGGGTTTCCTGTTCCTGTTCCTCGGCTACCTCGGGGTGCCGGTCGCCTTCGCGCTGATCGCCGGCGTGCTGGTGGTGGCGAGCTTCACGCCCATCGGCCTGCCTTCCATCATGGGGCAGCTTTTCAACGGCATCGACGTCGAGGCCCTGCTCGCGATCCCGTTCTTCCTCATGGTCGGCGAGCTGATGACCGCGGCCAACGTCACCGCACGCATGATCACGCTGGCGCAGACGATGATCGGCCACCTGCGCGGCGGCCTGGCGCAGGTCGTCACGCTCTTCAGCCTGTTCTTCGCCGGCATCTCGGGCTCTTCCGCCGCCGACGTCGCGGTGCTCTCGCGCACCCTCGGCCCGGAGATGAAGCGCGAGGGCTACGACGCCGCCTTCATCGCCGCGCTCATCGCCTCGGCCTCGACCATGGCGAACCTGATCCCGCCCTCCATCATGGCGATCGTCTACGGCGCGACCGGCAACGTCTCGATCGGCGGCCTGTTCCTCGCCGGCGTCGTCCCGGGCGTGCTGGTCGGCATCGGCCTCATGATCTACAGCCACTTCTTCGGGCCGGTCGGTGTGCGCCGCCGGCGGGCGACGCTGCCGGAGTTCTCCGCGGCATTGCAGGGCGCGGCGCTGCCGCTCGTGATCCCGGTGATCATCATGGGCGGCATCCTGACCGGCCGGTTCACGCCGACCGAAGCCGGCGTGGTTGCCGTGATGTACATCCTGCTGGTAGCGATCCCGCTCTTGAACCGCGGCTACCTGCGCAGACTGCCGCGCGAACTGGCCCTGACCGGTCTGCTGTACTCGATCCCGCTCGTCACCATCGCCGCGTCCTCCGCCTTCGGCTGGATGCTCGCTTACCTGCGCGGTCCGGCGGTCGTCTCGGCCTGGATGGCGGGCGTCGCCGGCAACGACCCGCAGCTCATCATGCTCCTGCTCGTCGGCCTGTTCGTCATCGTCGGCGACTTCATCGACGCCATCCCCGCGATCATCATCTTCATGCCGATCATCACCGATCTCACGCACAACGCCGACATCAAGCCGGTGCACATGGGCGTGGTGATCATCGTCACGCTCGCCTTCGGCCTGATCACGCCGCCCTACGGGCTCGCGCTGCTCATGGCCTCCAAGTTCGTCGGCCTCAAGTTCTCGCGCGCCATGCTGGCCTCGTTCCCGATCTACGCCGTCTTCTTCGCCACGATCCTCTTCTGTATTTACTTCCCCGACG
>DASQYN010000147.1:0-2596 GCA_035639215.1 Burkholderiales bacterium | reverse complement strand
GACGGTCACCTTCCTCGTGTGGCGATTCGACAGCTCGCTCGCCTCGGTGCTGACCGTGGCCTTTGCGCTGGGCGCGCTCGCCGTCGCGCTCATCGCCGCGGCGGTGCGGCTGCGGCGATCCTTAAGGCGCGAGACGCCTCCAGTCTAGTCGGAGAGACGCCCGATCGCGCAACTGACGAACGACTTCGCCGCAGCCGCCGCGGCCTTCATGCCTTCGACGCTGCCTTTCTCCGGATAGCCGATTCTTGCGAGCGCCGCCGCCGCCTCGGCGCGCACGTCCTCGCTCGCTTCGATCAAGACCAAATCGTGCTCGGGAGTGACGGTAACGCGGGTAATGCGCGAATCGGCGGTGAGCGCCTTCTCGATGGAGCGGGCGCAGCCGCGGCATTTCACATTTTCGACGTCAAGGCGCAGTTCCATGACTTATGTCTTTCGAAGGAGAAAGGGATGCCGGGGCGGGGCGGCGGCGCCAATTGACGGCGTAGTAGAGCACCGGGATCACGATGAGCGTGAGCAGCGTCGAGACCAGGATGCCGAAGATGAGCGAGATCGCGAGGCCCTGGAAGATGGGGTCGTCGAGGATGAAGGTGGCGCCGATCATCGCCGCCAGGCCGGTGAGCGCGATCGGCTTGGCGCGCGCCGCGGCCGACTGCAGCACCGCGTCGCGCAACGGCACGCCCTCGTCGACCTTGAGATTGACGAAGTCGACCAGCAGGATCGAGTTCCTGACGATGATGCCGGCGAGCGCGATCATGCCGATCATCGAGGTGGCGGTGAAGTTCGCGCCGAGCAGCGCGTGCCCCGGCATCACGCCGATGACGGTGAGCGGGATCGGCGCCATGATGACGAGCGGCGTGAGGTACGAGCGGAACTGCGCCACTACCAGCAGGTAGATGAGGATCAGGCCGACCGCGTAGGCGATGCCCATGTCGCGAAAGGTCTCGTAGGTGACCTGCCACTCGCCGTCCCACTTCACCGCGTACTGGCGGTACGGGTCCGAGGGCTGGCGGATGAAGTACTCGCCGAGCACACCGCCGTCGGGCAGCGGCTGTCCTGCGATTTTGCTGCGGATGCCGAACATGCCGTAGAGCGGACTGTCCACCCGCCCCGCCTGGTCGCCGATCACGTACACGACCGGCAGCAGGTCCTTGTGGTAGATCGGCCGGTCGCGCTCGTTCTTCACCACGTTCACCACCTCGGAGAGCGGCACGAGATTTCCGGCCGGCGTGCGGATGGCGAGCTTGAGGAACTCGTCCAGGCGGCCGCCGCGCTCCGGGGGAAGCTCGATCGTGACCGGGACCTCGTACTTCGACTGCCCGTCGTGCAGCGGCGTGACGTCGGTGCCGGAGAGTCCCATGCGCATCGTCTCCACCACCTCGCGCTGGCTCACGCCGAGAAGCGACGCCTTCGCCTGGTCGACCGTCACCACGGTGCGCGGCGCGCTGTCGTCGACCGAGTCGTCGATGCCGACGATGTCGGGCGTAGCGGCGAACGCCGCGCGCACGCGCTCGGCGATGCGGATGCGCCCCGCCTCGTCCGGACCGTAGACCTCGGCCACGATCGGCGAGAGCACCGGCGGGCCCGGCGGCACCTCGACGACCTTGACGCGGGCGTTCCACCGAGCGGCGATTCTCTCGAGCGCGGGGCGAACCGCCTGCGCGATCTCATGGCTCTGCCGCGCGCGCTCGCCCTTCGGCCTCAGGTTCACCTGCAGGTCGCCCTGCTCGGAAAGGTTGCGCAGGTAGTACTGCCGCACCAGGCCGTTGAAGTTGATCGGCGAGGCAAGCCCGGCGTAGGCCTCGTAATCGGTCACCTCCGGGAGCTTCGCGATTTCCGCGCCCATGTCGTGCAGCGCCGCGGCGGTGATCTCCACCGGCGTGCCGGCCGGCATGTCGACGACCACCTGGAGCTCCGACTTGTTGTCGAAGGGCAGCATCTTCAGGATCACCAGCCTGAAGGCGGCGAGCGAGACGGAAGCCACGATCAGCCCGAGCACGACGAACCACAGCTTGCGCCTTGCCTTCGCCGAGGCGACGAAGGGCCCGAGCACCCGGTTGAACAAGCGCCCCAGCCATTCGCTTTTCGCCTCCTCGTGAATGCTCTTTTTGAGAAGCTTGAGCGCCAGCCACGGGGTAACAGTAAAGGCAACGGCGAGCGAGATCAGCATCCCCATGCTGGCGTTGATCGGGATCGGGCTCATGTACGGGCCCATCAGGCCGGTGACGAAGGCCATCGGCAGGAGGGCGGCGATCACGGTGAAGGTGGCGAGGATGGTCGGCCCGCCGACCTCGTCCACCGCAAGCGGGATGAGGAGCGAGAGCGGCGTCTCGGGCGCGTGCGCGCGATGGCGGTGGATGTTCTCCACCACCACGATCGCGTCGTCGACCAGGATGCCGATCGAGAAGATGAGCGCGAAGAGCGACACCCGGTTCAGCGTGAAGCCCCACGCCCAGGAGGCGAAGAGCGTGGTCGCGAGCGTGAGCAGCACCGCGACGCCGACGATCAGCGCCTCGCGGCGGCCGAGCGCGGCGAGCACCAGCACCACCACCGACAACGTGGCGAAGATGAGCTTCTCGATCAGCTTCAGCGCTTTTTC
>DASQYN010000146.1:0-4102 GCA_035639215.1 Burkholderiales bacterium | reverse complement strand
GGCAGCACGGCGCGCCAGGCGCGCAGCGCCGCCGGCGGCAGCGCTTCCGCGGGGAACATCTTGAGCGCGTCGGCACCCGCCGCGAGCGCGGCGAACGCTTCGGTCGGCGTCGCCACGCCCGGCATGCACACCATGCCGAGGCGCCGGGCTTCGCGCACCACCGCGGGATCGGCGTGGGGCATGACGACGAGGTCGCCACCCGCGTCCTGCACGCGCGCGACGTCGGCGACGTCGAGCACCGTGCCCGCGCCGACGAGCGCCTGCTGCCCGCAGCGCTCGGCGAGGAGGCGGATGGAGTCGAAAGGCTGCGGCGAGTTGAGCGGCACCTCGAGGATGCGGAAGCCCTCGGCCAGGAGCGCGTCGGCCACCGCGGCAATCTCGCGCGGCGAGATGCCGCGCAGCACCGCGCAGAACGGCAGCGGCGCGAGAAAGTCGCGCACGTTGCGCGCGCGGGCAGGCAGGTCGCTCACCAGCGCGCCGCCGCTTCCTCGTCGCTGGCGCGGGCATCGACCCAGCGATCGCCGTCGGGCGTGCGCTCCTTCTTCCAGAACGGCGCGCGGGTCTTGAGGAAGTCCATGATGAACTCGCAGGCCGCGAAGGCGTCGCCGCGGTGCGCGCTCGCCACGGCGACGAGCACGATCCGGTCGCCGGGCGCGAGATCGCCGTAGCGGTGGATCACCGTGCAATCGAGAATGCGCCAGCGGCCGCGCGCCTCCTCGACGATCGCCGCGATGGCGCGCTCGGTCATCCCCGGATAATGCTCGAGCGTCATCGGCACTTCGCGCACCAGGCCGACGAAGCTTGCCACCGCCCCGACCGCGGCGTCGCCGGAAATGCCCTGCACCTCGCGCGAGAGATCGAAATCCTCGCGCTGCACGGCGATTTTCATCCGCTGCCTCTCATCCTCCGGTGACCGGAGGAAAAAACGCGATCTCGTCGCCCGCCTTGAGGGGCGCCGACGCGGCCACCATCTGCTGGTTGACCGCCGTGCGCAGCGCCCGTTTCTCGCCCAGGGCGACGTCGTAGGCGGAGCCGAGCCCGCGCAGGTGCGCGCGCAACGCGCCCACCGTGCCGACCGCCGCCGGCACGTCGAGCTCCATCGCGCCGGTGCCGACCTGCTCGCGCAGGCCGGCGAAGAAAAGCACCTTCAGCTTCAACCGTAGAGCTCCGAGTAAGGCAGGAAGCGCACCGCGTCGCCCTTTCGGATCGCCTGGCCCGCCGGGTTGTCGACCAGGCCGTCGGCCCAGGCGGTGGAGGTGAGCACCGCCGAGTCCTGCGTCGGATAAAGATCGAGGCCGCCCTGCGCGTTCCATTTTGCGCGCAGGAACTCGCGCCGCGCGTCCGGCTCCCGCCACTCGAAGTCGGCGCGCGCCGCAATGCTTTTGGGCTCTATCGAAGCCATTCCCTGTGTGCGCAACAGGAACGGCCGCACGAAGATCAGGAAAGTGACGAAGCTCGATACCGGATTGCCGGGAAGGCCGATGAACGCGCACGGGCGTTCGCTGCGGCCGAGGCTGCCGAAGGCGAGCGGCCGGCCGGGCTTCATGGCGATGCGCCACATGAGGAGCTGTCCTTCGGCCTCGACCGCGGGCTTCACGTAGTCCGCCTCGCCGACCGAGACGCCCCCGGAGGTGACGACGACGTCGCACACCCCCGCCGCGCGCCGCAGGACCTCGCGCGTCGCCTGCAGGCTGTCCGGCACGATGCCGAAGTCCCTGAGCTCACAACCGTACCTCTCGCCCAGGCCGCGCAGGGTGAAGCGGTTCGAGTTGTAGATGCGCCCGGGCGCCAGCGGCTCGCCGGGCATCACCAGCTCGTCGCCCGTGAAGAACAGGCCGAGCCGGATCTTGCGGAACACCGGAAGCTTGCCGATGCCCACCGAGGCGGCGAGCCCGGTGTCCTGCGGCAGCAGGCGCTTGCCGGCGGGAAGGATTTGCGCGCCGGCACGAATGTCGCTGCCGATCCGGCGGATCCATTCGCCGGGCTTCGGCTTCTTCTGCAGCGTGAGCTCGTCTCCAGCGACGCTCGCGTGCTCCTGCATGAGCACCGCGTCCGCGCCGGCCGGGATCGGCGCGCCGGTGAAGAGGCGCGCCGCGGTCCCCGGCGCGAGCGGCTGGCCGACCGAGCCGGCCATTATCTTCTGGGCGATTCTCAGCTTCGGCCCGTCGGCGATCCGCAGCGCGTAGCCGTCCATGGCGCTGTTGTCCATCGGCGGCACGTTGATGGTCGAGCGCTGGGCGCGCGCGAGCACACGGCCGGTCGCTTCCAAGGTGGGCACTTCCTCGATCTCGCCCACGGGGCGAGCGCCGGCGAGCATTTGCGCGAGGGCTTCGTCGACCGAGAGCAGTCCCTTGTTCATTGCAGCCTCAGATGGGCGAGGACGAACGAGGCGATCGCCGCGTCGTCGTTGAGGTCGAGGACCGGTAGCCGCGTGTCGACCCGCGTGTCGCTTGCCACTGCGACGATGTGCGGGTCGTTCGGGTGCAGCAACGGCTCGCCGGTCACGCGCCGCCAGACCTCGAGCTTGGGGATCGCCGCGTGCTTGAAGCCCTCGACGATGACCAGGTCGCAAGCCGAGAGACGCTCGAGCTGCTGCTCGAACGCCGGCTCCGCCGCGCCGCGCAGCTCGTGCATCAGCACCCAGCGACGCGACGAGGTGACGAGCACCTCGGAGGCGCCGGCGTGGCGATGGCGATAGGAATCCTTGCCCGGCTGGTCGACGTCGAACGTGTGGTGCGCATGCTTGATGAGCGAGACGCGCAGTCCCACGCCGGCCAGGCGCGGGATCAGCTTTTCGATGAGCGTGGTCTTGCCGCTTCCCGACCAGCCCGCGAAACCGAAGACCTTCGTCACACGGGCGATTTTAACCGCCCGGGCTCAGCTTATACGGCCGTGCTCGAGATGGAGGCGCGCCAGGCCGTCGAGAGCGATGACGTCTTGATCATGGCACGCCACTACGACGGTACGGCGTTCGTCCCGCAGCTGCGCAAGCAGCGCGAGCGTCTGCGCGCGGCCTTGCTTGTCGAGGTTGCTGGTCGGCTCGTCGAGCAGGATGAGATCGGGCCGCAGCGCCCGCACGCGCGCCAGCGCGGCGCGCTGCTTCTCGCCTCCCGAAAAGCTCGCCGGGGGAGTCGCGCGGTGATCCGTGAGCCCCGCCCAGGCGATCGCATCCTCGGCGCGCCGGCGGCGCTCATCCGCCGGCGCGCCGCGGCATTTCAAGCCGTATTCCATGTTGTGGCGCAGGCTGGTGTGAAAGAGGTACGGGTGCTGGTGGACGTAGGCGATGGCCTGGCGCAGCCGCTCGGGGTAGCGCGGCACGAACTGGACCGGCGCGCCGCGAAAGCGAAAGCTTCCCTCGCCCGGCTCGAGACCGGCGAGCATGCGCAGGAGCGTGGTCTTCCCCGAGCCGTTCGGGCCAGTAAGCACGTAGCTGCGCCCTTCCTCGATGGCGAGGTCCCCAATGTCGAAAAGCGTGCGCGCGCCGAAGCTCTTGTGCAGCCCGGCGATTTGCACGAGCGCGCTCAACGCAGACCTCCCCTGCCCTGCAGCGCCGCGAGCAGCACGTTGACGCCAAGCGCCACCGCCATCAGGACCATGCCGAGCGCGATGCCCTGCGCGAAATCGCCTTTGCTCGTCTCGAGGGCGATCGCCGTGGGAATGTTGCGCGTCCAGCCTTCGATGTTGCCTCCCACCATGATCGCGGCGCCAACCTCGGAGATGACGCGCCCGAAGCCGTTCACCACCGCGGCGAGCACGCCGAAGCGCACTTCCCAGAGCGTCGTCGCCGAAGCTCGCACGCGTCCGGCGCCCAGGCAGCGCGCCGTCTCGTAAACGCGTGGATCGGCGCCTTGCACGGCGGAGATTGTGAACACCACCAGGATCGGAAACGCGATCATCATGTAGCCGAAGACGATCGCCGTGGGCGTGAAGAGCAGCTCGAGAAACCCCAGCGGGCCGCGCCGCGAGAGCAGCAGATAGATGAGCAGGCCGATCACCACCGTCGGAAAAGACAGCAATGCCTGGACCAGCACGACCAGCGTGCGCTGGCCGGGGAAGCGCCGCTTGGCGAGCAGGAAGCCGAGCGCGACTGACGGCGCCGCGA
>DASQYN010000145.1:0-2400 GCA_035639215.1 Burkholderiales bacterium | reverse complement strand
CGAGCTTGCGCGGCAACTTGTACGTGTCATGCACGACTTCCTGTAGCAGCTGCTCGCGGCGCAGCATGCGGAACCCACCTCGGGCGGTTTTCATCGAGTCTCCCGGAACATGGCTTGCAGAGAGGTGTCCATGGGCTTAGGTTAGGCGGCGAGCCGCGCGTGGCTTTGATTTCCATCAAACTGGAGAGAGACCGATGGCGTTGACCCAGAAAGAGACCCGAGAGCTGCGCGGCATGGTCGAGAAGCGGCGCGCCCAGCTGGTCACCGAGCTACGCGAGGATGCGGCGCGCGCCCGCGACGAGCCCTATTCCGAGCACGCCGGCATCGCCCCCGACACGGGCGACGAGTCGGTCGCGACGCTGATCGCGGACCTCGAGCAGGCCGACCTGACGCGCGACCTCGAGGAGCTGCGAGCCCTCGAGGCAGCGTATCAGCGCCTCCAGGATGGCACCTACGGCATCTGCGTCGACTGCGGCGGCGACATCGGCTACCAGCGCCTCAAGGCCTCTCCGGCCGCCGCCCGCTGCATCGACGACCAGCAGCGCCACGAGAAGACCTACGGCGGCAATCCCAGGCCGAGCCTCTAGGAGCGGTTGCCGGCGAAGCGCCAGCGGTTGCCGCCCGCCTTCTTCGCCGCGTACATCGCCGCGTCCGCGCGCTTGACGAGCAGCGCCGGGCGTCGCGCGTGCCCCGGATAGAGGGCGGCGCCGATGCTCAGCGTGACGCCGATCTCGCTCCTGCCGTAACGCACGGCGCGCGCGTTGCGCGCGCGCACTTTCTCCAGCACCGTGGCCACTGCGGCGCGGTCGACCGGCCCGGCGATGATGAGCGCGAACTCGTCGCCGCCGTAGCGCGCTACCGTGTCCACGGCGCGCAGCGACCGCGCGGTGCGCTGCGCGACGGCGCGCAGCACCGCGTCGCCTGCGGCGTGGCCGAAGCGCGTGTTCGCGGCCTTGAAGCCGTCGAGATCGACGATCGCGACCGCGAAGCGCTCGCGGCGCCGCCGCGCTGCATTCATAACCTGCGTCAGCCGGTCGGCATAGAGGCGCCGGTTCGGCAGGCCGGTAAGCGCGTCGTGCGTCGCGGCATGGCGCAGGCGGCGCTCCTCGCGCACGTGGGCGCTGACGTCGCGTCCGGCGCAGGCAAACCAGGCGATGCGCCCCCCGGGGCCGCGCAGCGGGTGAATGATCTCTTCCTCGTGGAACAGCTCGCCGCTCTTGCGCCGGTTGAGAAACACGCCGCGAAACGGCTTTCCCGCGCGCAGCCGCTTCCAGAAGCGGCGATAGAAGCGCGGGTCGTGCGTCCCCGACTTGAGCACCGCCGGGGTGCGGCCGATCACCTCGCGGCGCGAGTAGCCGGTGAGGGACTCGAAGGCGCGGTTGACATAAAGGATGCGGCCCCTCGCGTCGGCGATCAGCACCGCGTCGGGCCATTGCTCGACGAGCCGGCCGGGCAGAGAGGCGGGCGCGCGTTTCCGCATGGCGCTAGTGTTGCGCGCAGGGCCCCTTTGCCGTTGATCCTAGTCAACTGTCGACGCTGATGGACCGGTAGCGTGGCTGCGATGCGGGAAGGAAAGACCGATGAGCTTGGCGAGCTGAGCGCAGCCGCGGCCGAGGCGGCGCTCGCGAAGCTCGGCTCGAGCACGCGCGGACTCGACCCTGCCGAGGCCGAGGCGCGTCTTGCGCGCGGACGCAACGTCGTTACACGCGAGCGCGCGCCCTCCTTCGTTGCCCAGCTCTGCGGGCGCGCCTGGAACCCGCTCAACGCCCTGCTCGTCGCGCTCGCCGCAATGTCGTACCTGCTCGGCGACCCGCGCGCCGCGATCGTCATCGCCATCATGGTCGTCCTCGCGACGCTGACGTCCTTCGTCCAGGAGCATCGCTCGAGCCGAGCCGCGGCGCGGCTGAGGGCGCTGGTGAAGACCACGGCGAGCGTGCGCCGGCGCAGCGAAGCTTTCGCCGAGATTCCCATGGAGCAGATCGTGCCGGGCGACGTCGTGAGCATTTCCGCTGGCGACATGATTCCCGCGGACCTGCGCCTCATCGAGGCCAAGGATCTGTTCGTCAACCAGGCGGTGCTCACCGGCGAAGCGATGCCGGCCGAGAAGTTCGCGCACCCCTCGGACAAGCCCGTGAGCAGCGCGTTCGAGCTGCCCAATCTCTGCTTCATGGGCAACAACGTGGTCAGCGGGCACGGCATCGGCGTGGTCGCACGCACCGGCCGGCACACGTACTTCGGTCAGCTCGCCGAACGCGTCGCCGCACAGGAGCCGCCGACCGCCTTCGATCGGGGCATCGCTCGCTTCACGTGGCTGATGATCGGTTTCATCGCCGTCATGGTGCCGGCCGTGTTTCTGATCAACGGCCTCACGAAGCACGACTGGCTGGAAGCGCTCTTCTT
>DASQYN010000144.1:0-4644 GCA_035639215.1 Burkholderiales bacterium | reverse complement strand
AAATGACGCCCTCGCCGCCGCGGTAGCGAAGCGGCCGAAGCGCTTCCAGGGCTTCGCCGCGCTCGCCATGCAGGACCCCGATGGCGCGACGCGCGAGCTCGTGCGCTGCGTCAAGGAGCTCGGCTTCCGCGGCGCGCTGGTGAACGGCTTTTCGCAGATCGGCGATCCGAATTCCATGGTGTACCTGGACGATCCGCGCTATCGCGGCTTCTGGGCCGAGTGCGAGAAGCTCGACGTGCCGTTCTACCTGCACCCGCGCAACCCGCTGCCGAGCGCGGCGCAGATCTACGAGGGCCATCCCTGGCTGCTCGGCCCGACCTGGGCGTTCGGCCAGGAGACCGCGGTGCACGCGCTGAGGCTCATGGCTTCGGGCCTCTTCGACCGCCATCCGCGCCTGCAGATCATCCTCGGCCACCTCGGCGAAGGACTGCCCTACAGCATCTGGCGCGTCGACAACCGCAACGCCTGGACGAAGCAGCCGCCGCGCTATCCGGCGAAGAAGCGGCTCGGGGAATATTTCCAGCAGAACTTTTTCCTCACCACGTCGGGCAACTTTCGCACGCAGACCCTGATCGACGCCATCCTCGAGGTCGGCGCCGACCGCATCATGTTCTCGACCGACTGGCCCTTCGAGAACGTCGACCATGCGGCGATCTGGTTCGACGCCTGCACCATCAGCGAAGCCGACCGGCTGAAAATCGGCCGCACGAATGCGGAGCGGCTCTTCACGCTGCACAAGTTGGCAGCCCCCGTGCCAGCCTGACACAGTTTCACCCCCGGAGGGGCGTCGCTTGGCTAGCTTGGCGCCATGGACTACCGCGCCTATCCGGTCCTGCAGGCGGGCATCCGGGAGCTCTTCCGCGAGCACCCGACGATCTGCGGCTTCAGCATCAACCGCAACGGCGAGATCGCCCTCGACTGCTACCCTCGCGAGAGCGCCTCCGAGGAGCTCTGCGCCGAGGTGATGCAGCGCCTGCTCGAGCTGGTCGACGGCCGCTCGGACGCCGCGGCGTGGCTCTTCGGCCGAACCTTCGCCCGCGTCCTGCACTAGTCCCCGGCAGTAACGGGTCATCGATCCCGGGTAATAGAATCGGCCGCGTGCAGGCCGAGATCCGCTACACCCGCGACACCGGCGAGAAGCTGGTCAACGAGACGTTCGGGCCGAACAACATCCGCCGCCGCACCACCGGCGCCGAGGAAATGCACCGCGTCGAGATCCGCGACGGTCGCGCCGCGTCCGGGCTTTCCCTGGAAACGAACGGCTTCGTGCTCGTGCCCCACGCGAGCGCCGTGCGCAACTTCTTCGACCGCGACGAGCTGAAGCGCATTTACTACCCCGAGATCGAGGCTCTGATCCGCAGGATCGCGGCGGCGAAGCGCGTCGTCGTGTTCGACCACACGCTGCGCTCGGGCGACGAGGGCGAGCGCGAAGCGAAGCTCGTCCGCGAGCCGGTGCTCTCGGCGCACAACGACTACACCGAGTGGTCGGGGCCGCAGCGCGTGCGCGAGCTGATGGGCGAGGAAGCCGAGGCGCTGCTCGCGGGACGCTTTGCCATCATCCAGGCCTGGCGGCCGATTTCGAGCCCGCTGCAGTCCAACCCGCTCGCGATGGCGGATGCGCGCAGCGTCGCGGCCGCGGATCTCCTGGTGGCTGAGCGCCGCTACCCGCATCGCGTCGGCCAGACTTACCGGCTGAAGTACAGCGATCGGCACCGCTGGTACTACTTTCCCCACATGCGCCGCGACGAGGCGATCGTCTTCAAGGTCTACGACTCCGAGAAGGACGGACGCGCCCGCTTCACGCCGCACACTTCCTTCGACGACCCGTCGACGCCGCCCGGCGCGCCGCCGCGGCAGAGCATCGAGGCGCGCGCTCTGGCGTTCTTCTAGCGCGGGCGCTCCGGCCGGCGGGCGAGCACGAAGAAGAGCGAGCCGAGGCCCGCGAGCAGAGCGAGCAGGGTGAAGCCGAGCCGATAGTTGCCGGTGAGGTCGGCAAGCACGCCGGCGATCATCGGCCCGCCCACCTGGCCGACGACGATGATCATCAGAGAAAGGCCGAGGATCATGCCGATCGCGCTGCGCCCGAAGTAGTCGGCGCGGATCGCCTGCATGAACGGTCCGCGCAGTCCCCAGCCGCCGCCGTGCAGCACGGCGAAGGCGAGCACCATGGCGAGGTTCTGCGCGTAGGTGAGCAGCAGCAGCGCCGTCATGTGCATCAGCATGCACGCCGCGGCGATGAAGCGCTTCTCGAAGCGGTCGCCGATCAGCCAGCCGACCGCCACGCCGCCCATCTGGGAGAGCGGCAGCAGCATGTAGGCGAGCGAGGCGCGCTCGAGCGTGTAGCCGAGATCTTGGGTCATGTGGTTGATGGCGTGCACGTTGACCGCATGCACGACGAGCAGCGCGAAGCCGTGACCGAGCGAGATCAGCCAGAACGCGGGCGTGCGCACCGCCTCGGCGGCAGTGAAGTCACGCCGCGCGCGCCCGCTGCGGGTGGCGGTGTCTGTCAACGGGTCGCGCGGCGGCAAGCCGTCCACGGTGCTGCCGATGTCCTCCGGCCGGCGCTTCATGACGAAGGCGAGCGGCAGCCCGGCGGCGATCGCGACGAGGCCCGAGCCGAACGCGGTCGCCCGCCAGCCGAAGCTCTGCAGCGCCCAGGCGACGAGCGGCACCAGCATGCCGCCCAGGCCGAGGCCGAACGAGAGCGACGAGAGGGCGCGCGCCCGCCAGCGCTCGAACCAGTGGATGAGGGCGACGTTCATCGGGAAAAAGCCGAACAGGCTGCCGCCGAGCGCCACCAGGACGAACGCCGCGTAGAAGCCGCCGAGCGTGTCGGTGCGGCTGAGCAGCATGAGGCCGACGCCGAAGATCACGACGCCGGCCCGGATCATGCCCTGCGGGCCGAAGCGGTCGATGAACCAGCCGAGCACCGGACCGAGCAGCGCCGACTCCAGCTGCTGCAGCGCCGCCGCTCCGGAAAGCGCGGTTTTGCTCCAGCCGCGCTCGGCCTGCAGCACCGCCACGTAGGCGCCGAACGATTGGCTGATCAGCGCCGCCTGCAGGCATTGCAGCGCCGAGGCGGCTCCGACCATATACCAGCCGTAGAAGAGCCGCTTAGAATCCCCCCTCATGACCATTTCAATGTATCAGGCTTCGGCCCCGCGTTTCGTCAACACCCTGGGCAATCTCGCCGCGATTCTCGACAAGGCGCAGGCGCACTGCGATGCGCGCAAGATCGACCCGCTCGTCCTCACCGGCTATCGCCTGTTCCCGGACATGTTCCCGCTGTCGCGCCAGGTGCAGATCGCCTGCGACACGGCGAAGGGCGCGGTAGCGCGCCTCGCCGGCGCGGAGATTCCGAAGCACGAGGACAGCGAGCGCACCTTCGCCGAGCTCAAGGCGCGCATCGCGAAGACGATCGACTTCGTGCAGTCCGTCAAGCGCGAGCGGGTCGACGGCGCCGAGGACAAGGAGATCGTGCTGCAGATGCGAAGCGGCGAGCGCCGCTTCACCGGGCTACAGTATCTCCTCGGCCATGCGCTGCCGAACTTCTATTTCCACGTCACGACGGCGTACAACATCCTGCGCCACAACGGCGTCGAGCTCGGCAAGGCGGACTACCTGGGAAAGCCCTGAGGTTTAGCGGCAATCCTTAAGCCGGGCCGCCCGGGACGGGCGGCGCGCCGAGCTGCTCGCACTGCTTGCGCGCGTAGTTCGGGCCGATGATCGCGCCGTCGTCCGGGCCGCCGTTCACCGCGATGATCTTCTCATCGCGCAGGATGAAGCTCATCGGATAGAAGCCCTCGAAGGCACCGTCCTTGTTCTTGTCGTTCACCCAGACGCATACGCCCCAGCCGTACTGCTCGCCGCGCAGCACCGTGCCGCGCTGGTAGAGAATCTTCGGCCCGGCACGGAACTCGACGGCCGCGTCCTTCGGGTTGTGCAGCCGGATGGAGAGGTAGCTCTTGATCTCCTCCTGGTAGCGCACCGGCTTCGGGCCGTAGTCGGCGGTCGCCATCTCTTCCTTCGTGACCGGGCTCGAGCAGGCGGCGAGCAGGGCAAGCGCGATCATCAGCGGACTCTTACGCATCGGCATCGTCACGTCGTCTCCAGGAGTTGCGCGGTCTCGCGGGGCATCGAGACCTGCGGGTAGTGGTGCGTCGGCAGCTCGTCGTAGCGCCATGCGGGGTCGTGGCGCAGGCGCTCGCCGAACTGGCGGAAGGTGCTCGGCGCATAGCCGCTGCACAAGATGTATCGCCGCGGCCCGCGGTAATGGCCCTGCAGCGAGAGCTTTTCGGTCAACGTGCCGAGCGGTTGCGCGCCGCGCCGGCCTTCGCCCCACGCAATCTCGGCCGGATCGGTCATCCCTTGCGCCTGCGGCGGCAAGGGCGGCACACGCCAGTCGTCATGCGGCAGCCGCTCGCGCATCGCCGACGGCAGAAGATCCACGGCCGCCTGGCCGTGCTGCGGCACGAACGCGTCGAGGTAGACGAGCGCCATGAGGCGTGCTGCGGCACGGTCCGCTACGCCGGTAACGACCATGCCGCCATAGCTGTGACCGACGAGTACCACGCGCTCCAGGCGCTCGTACGCCAGGACGTTGACTACGTCGAGGATGTGAGTCGAGAGATTCACGGCGGCCGA
>DASQYN010000143.1:0-3141 GCA_035639215.1 Burkholderiales bacterium | reverse complement strand
GGGCCCGGCGAGCAGCAAGGTCGGCATCGCGCTCGGCGCTTCGCGCGCCGGCATTACGGGCGCCCTTGCCGCCTGGCTGGGCTTCACCCTGCCTTCGGCGCTGATCCTGATCGCGTTCGGCTACGGGCTCGATCTCCTCGGGCCGGAAACGCTGCAGGCCGGATGGCTGCACGGCCTGAAGATCGCCGCGGTCGCGGTCGTCGCGCAGGCGGTGTGGAGCATGGGACGGCAGCTGTGCCCGGACCGCACGCGCGCCTCGTTCGCGATCGTGGCGGCGCTCCTGGCGCTCTCCTGGCACAGCGCGCTCGCGCAGATCGCTGTCATCGTCGCCGGCGCGGTGGCCGGCCGCCTGCTCCTCGCCGGCGCGGCGCTGCCCTCCTCCGGCTCGCTCGATTTCCGCATCGGCCGCCGGCTCGGCTGGACGGCGTGGCTGCTCTTTTTCGCCCTGCTCGTGCTCCTGCCGCTGCTCGCCCGCCTGAGCGGCAGCCATGCGGTCGCGCTCTTCGACAGCTTCTACAGGGCCGGCTCCCTGGTGTTTGGCGGCGGCCACGTCGTGCTGCCGATGCTTCGCGCCGAAGTCGTTCCTGCGGGGTGGGTCGGCGACGACGAGTTTCTCGCAGGCTACGGCGTCGCTCAGGCGGTGCCGGGACCGCTCTTCACCTTCGCGGCCTACCTCGGCACCGTGGCGCGCGGCGTGCCGAGCGGCTGGGCGGGAGGCCTCCTCACCCTCGTCGCCATCTTCCTTCCGGCGTTCTTCCTCGCGCTCGGGCCGCTGCCCTTCTGGAGCGCCTGGCGGGAGCATCCGGCCATCCGCGCGAGCCTCGCCGGCGTCAACGCCGCCGTGGTCGGCATCCTGCTCGCCGCGCTCTACGACCCGATCTTCACCACCTCGGTGCGCAGCCCGCTCGAGTTCGCCCTCGCGCTCGCCGCATTCGGGCTGCTCTTCTTCTGGCGCCTCTCGCCGTTCTGGGTGGTCGCGCTTGCCGCAGCCGGCGGCGAGTTGATCGCCGTCTTGCGCTGACGCTATCGGGAACCGACGGCGTTGCTCCACGGTCCCTGTAAGGAGATCTTCATGCAACCCCGCTCTCGCAGCCGGCGTCAGCTTCTGCTTGGAACTACCGCGCTCGCCATCGGCTTCGCCGCCAAGGGGGTGAGCGGCGCGGAAAAGAAGAAAGAGAAAGAAGTCGAGGCTGCCGAAGACCTCATGCGCGAGCACGGCGTGCTGAGGCGAGTACTCCTCGCCTATTCCGCCGTGGCCGGGCGGCTGCGCGGGACCGGCGCGAACGATCTTCCCTCGAAGCCGCTGGCGGAAGCGGCGTCGCTGTTTCGCACCTTCGGCGAGCAGTACCACGAGCGCGCGCTCGAGGAGAAGCACGTCTTTCCCGTGGTGGAGCGGGTCAAGGGTGAGGCGGCGCGATACGCGGTAATCCTGAAGGCGCAGCACGACCGTGGCCGGGAGATTACCGACTACATCAGCTCCGTGACCCGCGCCGGCCGCATCGCCAGCTCGGACCAGGCGCCGCTCGCCGGTGCGCTCGACGCCTTCGTGCTCATGTACCAGCACCACACGGCGATCGAGGACACGGTGGTCTTTCCCGCATGGAAGGAAGCGCTGCCGGAAAAGCAATACGCGGAGCTCTCCGAGCAGTTCGAAGATCTGGAGCAGAAGATGTTCGGCCGCGACGGCTTCGAGGACGCGGTGAAACGCGTAGCCAGCATAGAAAAGGCGCTCGGCCTCTCGGATCTCGCCTCCTTCACCGCGCCGCCGCCGCCCGGAAAGTAAAAGGGCCGGGAAACGTAATTTCTTGCACGAGCCTGGCAAGTACGTGATTTCTCGTATTCCAGAGATCGCCGCTTCCTCGCATAGTGGTCTTCGTCACTCGATTCGAGAGCCGCTTTGGTCCGCGAAAAACGACAACGTGCAGCGCCCGCCGATCATCCTGGCGGCTGGCCGCCTGTCCTCCAGCTCGCCGTCGGCTCGGCTGCCGGCCTGGCCGCCTTCATCGCCTGGGTCTTCTGGCGGGCATTCCTGCCGTGAGCTCGAGCATTCCGCTCGAGCGCTTGTCGGTGGCCCTGCCCCGCGCGCCGCGCGGCAAGGCGAGCGGCCAGTACTCGGCGCACCGCGATTCGCGCGCCTACCGCTACGAAGCAGCGTGGTTCGTGCTCGGGCACAAGGTGCGCTGGGAAGCGGTCGTTATCGCGGATAGCGGACTGGCGGCGCCGTGCGAGGGGACGATCGACCTAAAACAGGTCGGCGGCGGCAACCCGGAGACCTGGGTTCGCGCTGCCATCGAGCTCGCAATAGAAAAGGGATTGTGAAAAGAACGGCGATCGCGATGGCGGTGGTGGCCGCAAGCGCCTCTCCGGCGCTCGCCGATAGCGACACGAGCCAGTTGCTGATCGTCTGGGGCGCCGGCAACAGCACCTGCGCGCGGTATGTCGACGCGGCGAAGGCCGGCCGCGCGGCTTCTCTGCCTTACGAGCAATGGCTCGACGGATACATCACCGCGCGCAACCAGACCAACCCGGACGTGCTCGATTACGCCGGGGCCGTCGAGCGCCAGGAGCTCCTCGCCTGGCTCGCCAGGTTCTGCGGCGAGCGCCCGAACGGGAAATTCTACGAGGCGGCGGATACGCTGCTCACCGATCTCGTGAAGACCGGCAGAGTGAAGTACTCGAAGACCGCGCGTTGAACCGACGTTCAGCGCCTCGCCGCGGGCTGGAAGAGCTCGACCAGGTTGCCCGACGGATCGGCGATCAGGATCTGCGAACCGCCCGGGCCGGTGACGACGTCGTTGCGGAACTGGACGCCCGCTGCGCGCAGCCGCTGCACCTCGGCGGCGAGGTCCTCCACGACGAGATGAATGCGGTTCCAGCCTCCGGGCTGCGGCTGGGCACCGTCGGGCATCGCCCGCCCGGCGGAGCTCGTCCGCCCGCTTAGCAGGAGCCTCAGCGAGCCGCGCTTGACGTCGGCGAAAGCGGGCGCGGCGCTCGACAGAAGCGCGAAGCCCAGGTGCCTCGTGTACCACTTAACCGCGGCCTCGACGTCGTTCACCATGTAACGGACACTCACCGTCTCGGTCATTCCTCGCTCCTTTCTCCAGCGGGTAAGCTTACCGCCGTGCTCGCGAGGGAGCTGAC
>DASQYN010000142.1:0-2770 GCA_035639215.1 Burkholderiales bacterium | reverse complement strand
CGAGCGCGGTCTGGATCGCCTGCTCGGTGATGTCCTCGGGTAGGTTGCCGATCACGATGCGCATGGTTTCATCCTAGTTTTTCGTCGTTGTTACCGCTTGATCTGGGTCAACGGGCGTGGTGTCATGCCCGATAGCGTCGTCGCGATGAAAGAAAACCCGGGAGACCTGACGCGTATCGTGCTCGCCGTGCTGTTCCTCGGCGGGCTGATCGGCGCGTCTTTCTGGATCCTGCGCCCGTTCCTCGGCGCGCTGA
The DNA here is from genome assembly GCA_035639215.1 of Burkholderiales bacterium. Taxonomy (GTDB): domain Bacteria; phylum Pseudomonadota; class Gammaproteobacteria; order Burkholderiales; family SG8-39; genus SCGC-AG-212-J23. The sequence goes on along the minus strand of DASQYN010000142.1, from coordinate 2,516 downwards.
TCTGGGCGGTGATGATCGTCATTCCGACCTGGCCGTTCATGCTGCGGGCGCAGAAGCGGCTGGGCGGTCGCCGCTGGGCCGCGGTGGCTCTCATGTCGCTGGTGCTGCTCCTCCTGCTCATCGCGCCACTCTTCGCGGCGATCGGCGCGATCCTGTCGCATGCCGACGACATCGCCGCCTGGGCGCAGCACGCCCGCGAGCTGAAGCTGCCGCCGCCGCCCTCCTGGCTCGCCGGCGTGCCGCTGGTCGGCGAGCGCGCGGCGCGCGCCTGGCAGTCGGCGGCGACACAGGGCCTGGAAGCGCTCGCGCCGTACGTCGGCGACCTCACGCGCTGGTTCGTCGCCAAGATCGGCAGCCTCGGTGCGCTGGTGGTGCAGTTCCTTCTCACGGTGATCGCCGCCGCGGTGCTGTACCTGCAGGGCGAAGCGGCGGCCGACGTCGCGCTGCGCTTCGGCGCGCGCCTCGCCGGCGAGCACGGCGCGGCGGCGGTGCGCCTCTCGGCGCAGGCGATTCGCGGCGTGGCGCTGGGCGTCGTGGTCACGGCCCTCCTTCAGGCGATCGTCGGCGGCGTCGGACTGCTGGTCGCCGGCGTGCCGTTTGCCGCGGTGCTGACTGCGCTCATCTTCCTCCTCGCCGTGGCACAGATCGGTGGCGCCCCGGTGCTCATCGCACCGGTCGTGTGGCTCTACTGGACCGGCGCCACCGGCTGGGGAACGTTCCTGCTCGTCGTCGCGCTCGTCACCGCGACGATCGACAACGTGCTGCGGCCGATCCTGATCCGCAAAGGCGCCGATCTGCCGCTGCTGCTCATCTTCGTCGGCGTGATCGGCGGTCTCGTCGCGTTCGGCCTGATCGGCATCTTCGTCGGGCCGGTGGTGCTCGCCGTCGCCTACACGCTGCTCGGCGCCTGGCTGGCCAAGCCTATTTCTTCTTCTTAGCGGCCGGCTTCGCGCCCGGCTCGACCGAGATCGCCACGGCTTCCGTGTAGGTGACCTTCACCTCGTCGCCGACCTTCACGACCTTGAACTGATCGGGGTTCTGCACGTCGAGCGCGACCTCGTTGCCGCGCGGCCCCTTCAGCGTGATGGTCTTCGCCTTCGGGTTGACGTGCGTGACCTTGGCGATGGCGGTCACCTCGCCCGCCGCGGCCACCCCGGGACGCTGCCCGGCCTCGGCGCTCACGGCGCCGCCCTGCACGGCGACGGCGTTGGCGCCGGTCTTCGCCTTCTGCAGCTCGAGCGCGAGCGACTGCATGTAGCGCACCTTGAGGAAGTCGCCGACCTTGATCTGGTCGAAGTTCTGCACCTCGTCGCCTGCGACGATGTCGACCACGTTGCCTTTCGGCCCCTTGAGGCTGACGGTGCGCGTCTTCTTGTCGACCGACACGACGAGCGCGGTGAGCTCCGCGGCGCGCACCACCGCCGCCTTGCCCGGCTCGCTCGCGACGACCTCGCCGCCCCGGGGCTTCGGCACGTCGCCTTTCTGGGCCGCGGCGGGCAGCGCCGCGGCCATGAGGATGAACAAGGGAAACGCTAGCTTGATGCGCATGGATGCTCCTTCGGTGGGGGAGAGGTTTACGGCGGCGTGGCGCGCCAGCTCTGCGGATCGGCGCCCATCTTCTCGCCGAGATCGGCGAGCGAATTCATGACTTCGGATTGAAAGCTGCCGGGCTTCGGCGGCACCCAGCTCTCGGGCACCGCCATGACGCGCACCTGCACGTCGGCGCCGTACTTGAGCCGCACCACCTCGGCCTGCGCGTACATGTGGCGTATCGAGTTCAAGGTCGAGGTCTGCGTCGCCATGATGGTGGCGCGGCTCATGATGTCCGGCCAGCGCTCCTTCACGATCTCGGGCGGAAAGCGGAACTGGTTGTTGAAGATTACCCAGTAGCGCAGCCGCGGCATCGGTAGCTTCGGATTGCGCGCCCGCCAGCGCGCCGGGAAGCTGTCGCCCTCGGCGGCCCGGCCGCCATAGAGGATGTTGCCGGTGATCGCGCCGTCGACGTACAGGTACTCGCCGATGTCGCGGGCGGGGAAGACCGCCGGAATGCCGGCGCTCGCGAGCAGCACCTGGTAGACGCGCTCCTCGTTGTTCTGCGCGAGCCCGGCCTTCGTCTCGGCGATGACGTCCCAAGGCTGCAGCTGCCCGAGGTCGATGTTGGTCGTGTTGACGAGCAGCGTGCGACCGCCGGCGCTCTCGGCGACCATGCGCTCGAGCATCGGCCGGGTGAGGATGGCGCGCATCTCGCGCTCGAGTCCCGGCAGCGCGTAGAACGACGGGTTGTTGGGCAGGAAGAACATCATCCCGCGCGACTGCACCCAGTCGGCCTGCGGATTCCGATACAGGTGCTCGATCTTCTCGATCGACTCGTCGTCGCCCAGGAAGGCGAAGGGCGCGATCATGGCGCCGGTGCTGACGCCGGTGACGGCGTCGAAGGTCGGCCGCGCCATGTCGCCCGACACGCGTCCCCAGCCTTTCAGCACGCCCGCGCCGAAGGCGCCCCAGTCGCCGCCGCC
>DASQYN010000141.1:0-5255 GCA_035639215.1 Burkholderiales bacterium | reverse complement strand
TTGAAAAGAGGCGGCAACGGCCTGCGCATCGTCATGATGTGCGAGCTGCCTTCGAACGCGGTGCTCGCCGAGCAGTTCCTCGATCTCTTCGACGGCTTCTCGATCGGCTCGAACGACCTCACCCAGCTCACGCTCGGGCTCGACCGCGACTCCGGCCTCGTCGCCGAAGGCTTCGACGAGCGCGACGAAGCGGTCAAGCTGCTGCTCGCCGCCGCGATCCGCGCCTGCCGCAAGCAGGGCAAGTACGTCGGCATCTGCGGGCAGGGGCCTTCCGACCATCCCGATCTCGCCCGCTGGCTGATGGACCAGGGTATCGAGAGCATGTCGCTCAATCCGGATACGGTCGTTTCCACCTGGCAGGCGCTCGCCGAGGCATTGCCTCCCGCTACCGATACCGGCAAGAAGTCAGCGGCTGCGTAAGAGCCGCTGCTGCTCCCGCTTCCAGTCCTTCTCCCGCAGATCGGCGCGCTTGTCGTGCTTGAGCTTGCCGCGCGCGAGCGCCACGTCGAGCTTGATCCGCCCCTTGGCGTAGTGAAGGTTGAGCGGGATCAGCGAATAGCCCCGCTGCTCGACCTTGCCGATGAGCCGCCGGATCTCGTCGGCGCGCATGAGAAGCTTGCGCGTGCGAGTGGGGTCGGGAACGAAGTGCGTCGAGACCGTGGGGAGCGGGCTGACGTGCGAGCCGATGAGGAACAGCTCGCCGTTGCGCACCATGACATAGGCTTCGGCGATCTGGGCGCGGCCGGCGCGGATCGCCTTCACTTCCCAGCCCTCGAGCGCGATTCCGGCCTCGTAGCGCTCCTCGATGAAATAATCGTGGAAGGCCTTGCGGTTTTCCACTATGGACATGATTCATTCTAGGCGATGAAGCGCATCGCCCGTTCGGCGATCGTCGAGCATCCGGCCGAGGAGATGTACGCGCTCGTCGACGACATCGAGCGCTATCCGGCCTTCCTGCCCTGGTGCCGCGACGCGGGGGTGGAGGAGCTCGACGGCCGCCGGCGCGCGACCCTCACCGTCGGGCTGCGCGGCCTGCGCCAGTCCTTCACCACGCTGAACGAGAATCGGCCGGGCGAGGCGATCGACATGCAGCTCGTGGAAGGCCCCTTTCGCCGCTTCCACGCCGCCTGGCGCTTCCGTGCGCTCTCGCCGAGCGCCTGCGCAATCGAGTTCAGCCTGGAGTACGAGTTCGCGAGCCGGGCGCTGGCACGGCTCCTCGAGCCGCTCTTCGAGCACATCGCTGACACGATGGTCGACGCGTTCACCCGCCGCGCCGATGCGGCCGATTCGGCGCCGGGCGGGTGAGCGGGGCGTCGATGCGCATCGAAGTCGTTTACGCCTTGCCGGACGGGCACCACATCGTCGAGCTCGATCTTGCCGCGGGAGCCACCGCGGCGGATGCCGTGAAGGCCTCGGGCATCGCGGCGCGGCATCGGGAAATCGATCTTTCGCGGCTCGGCATCTTTGGCCGACGCGTCGCCGGCGATACGCGTCTCGCCGAGGGCGACCGTGTGGAGATCTACCGGCCGCTCGCGCTCGATCCGAAGGAGGCGCGCCGCGAACGGGCCCGGCGAAGCGGCGCCCGCCGCCGCTCAGGCCGCTAGTTGCACCACTCGGCGACCGACTTCTGGGCTTGCTCGACCTGCTGAGCACGCGCCGCGTCGTCCATGACGACGCGCTCGCCGTCGGCAGTTACGGTCACCATACGAACGCCGCTCTCCAGGGCGCGCAGCTGGCCGCGCGCCTGCTCGCAATTGGCGCGCTTCTGCTCGGCCTGCGCGCGCTCCTTCTCGGATTTCTGCTCGGCGGCTTCGCGCTCCTGCTGGCGCTTCTGGAACGCCGCTTCCGGGCTGAGCGGCTTCTCGGTCTTGCCGTCGGCCTTCTTCGTGTCGGGGGCCGGCGGCGGCGTGCCGGCGGCAGGGCCGCGCATCGGCGTCGCCTCGACGCCGGGCGGCGGCGTATCGCCGTACTGCAGGCGACCGTTCGGGTCCTTCCACTTGTAGAGCTGCGCGGCGGCGCTCGCGGAGAAGGCAAGCGCGGCGAAGGCGAGGAGCAGTCTTCTCATGTCGGTATCAACGTTCCATCCCAACGATCGGATGACAGTACCTCAAACCGCCCGCGAGCGCTCGCGTATAATGCCGCTTTGCGAGAAAGCGATCCATGCGGGTAATCCAGAAGGCGCTGACCTTCGACGATGTCCTCCTCCTTCCCGCCCACTCGCGCATCCTGCCGCGCGACGCCTCCCTGAAGACCCGCCTCAGCCGCAAGATCGAGCTCAACATCCCGATCGTCTCGGCGGCGATGGATACGGTCACCGAGGCGCGCCTCGCCATCGCCATCGCGCAGGAAGGCGGTATCGGCATCATCCACAAGAACCTCGCCGCGCCTGCCCAGGCGGCCGAGGTGGCGAAGGTGAAGCGCTTCGAGTCTGGCGTGCTGCGCGATCCGATGACCATCCCGCCGGAGATGACGGTGCGCGAGGTGGTGGCGCTGCAAAGCAGCCACAAGATCTCGGGCTTTCCCGTGGTCAAGGCGGGCAAGGTGGTCGGCATCGTCACCAACCGCGACGTGCGCTTCGAGACCGAGCTCGACCAGCCGGTCAAGAACATCATGACGCCGCAGGCGAAGCTCGTCACCGTGCGCGAAGGCGCGAGCCGCGGCGAGGCAACCAAGCTCATGCACCAGCACCGCCTAGAGCGCGTGCTCGTCGTGGACGACGAGTTCCGCCTCAAGGGCCTGGTCACGGTCAAGGACATCCTGAAGGAGACCGAGCACCCGAATGCCTGCAAGGACGCGCACGGGAAGCTGCGCGTCGGCGCGGCGGTCGGCGTAGGCGAGGGCACCGAGGAGCGCGTCGCCGCGCTGGTGGAAGCGGGGGTGGACGTGCTGATCGTCGACACGGCGCATGGCCACGCCCAGGGCGTCCTCGACCGCGTTCAGTGGATAAAGAAGAACTTCAACATCGAGGTCATCGGCGGCAACGTCGGGACCGGCGACGGCGCCCGTGCGCTCGTCGACCACGGCGCCGACGGCGTGAAGGTCGGCATCGGCCCGGGCTCGATCTGCACGACCCGCATCGTCGCGGGCGTCGGCGTGCCGCAGATCACCGCCATCCAGAACGTCGCCGAGGCGCTCGCGAAGGTGGGCGTACCGCTCATCGCCGACGGCGGCATCCGCTATTCGGGCGACATCGCTAAGGCGCTTGCCGCCGGCGCGCACTCGGCCATGCTCGGCTCGCTTTTCGCCGGCACCGAGGAGTCGCCGGGCGAGATCGAGCTCTTCCAGGGACGCTCGTACAAGTCCTACCGCGGCATGGGCTCGCTCGGCGCGATGCAGAAGGGGGCCGCGGACCGCTACTTCCAGGACTCGGACATGAACGTCGACAAGCTCGTGCCCGAGGGCGTCGAGGGCCGCGTGCCCTACAAGGGCAGCGCGGTCTGGGTGATCCAGCAGCTCATCGGCGGCGTGCGGGCGAGCATGGGCTATACCGGCTGCCCGACGATCGAAGAACTGCACAAGAAGGCGCAGTTCGTCGAGATCACGTCGGCCGGTATCCGGGAATCGCACGTGCACGACGTGCAGATCGTCAAGGAGGCACCGAATTACCGGGTCGAATAGTGCCCACCAGAAGGTACTGATCCTCGATTTCGGCGCGCAGTACACCCAGCTCATCGCGCGTCGCGTGCGTGAAGCGCGCGTCTACTGCGAGATCCACCCCTGCGACGTGTCGGATGCGTTCGTGCGCGAGTTCGGCGCCGCGGGCGTGATCCTCTCGGGCAGCCACATGTCGGCCTACGAGGAGGCCACGGCGAAGGCGCCCGAGGCGGTGTTCTCGCTAGGCGTGCCGGTGCTCGGCATCTGCTACGGCATGCAGACCATGGCGCAGCAGCTCGGCGGGCGTGTCGAGCCGGGAAGCGTGCGCGAGTTCGGCTATGCGGAGGTGCGCGCGCGCGGGCACACGCGGCTGCTCGACGGCATCGAGGATTTCCGCACTCCAGAAGGCTTCGGCATGCTCAAGGTCTGGATGAGCCACGGCGACAAGGTGGTCGAGATGCCGCGCGGCTTCAAGCTCATGGCCTCCACCGACGCCTGCCCGGTCGCCGGCATGGCGGACGAGGCGCGGCGCTTCTACGCCGTGCAGTTCCATCCCGAGGTCACCCATACGCGCCAGGGTCCGAAGATCCTCGCCCGCTTCGTGCGCGAGATCTGCGGCTGCCGCGGCGACTGGAGCATGCCGAACTACGTAGCGGAATCGATTGAACGGATCCGCACGCAGGTTGGCAAAGAAGAGGTGATCCTGGGTCTTTCCGGCGGCGTCGACTCGTCGGTCGCCGCGGCGCTGATCCACCGCGCGGTCGGCGGGCAGCTCACCTGCGTGTTCGTCGACCACGGTCTGCTGCGCTACCGGGAAGCCGAGCAGGTGCTCGATACATTCGCGAAGCACATGCACGTAAAAGTCGTGCATGTCGATGCCTCCGCAGAGTTTCTCGGCGCGCTGAAAGGCGTGGCGGATCCCGAAGCGAAGCGCAAGATCATCGGCCGGCTTTTCGTGGAGGTCTTCCAGAAGGAGGCTTCCCGCCTGAAAGGCGCGAAATGGCTTGCCCAGGGGACGATCTATCCCGACGTCATCGAGTCGGCGGGCGCCAAGACGAAGAAAGCGCAGAACATCAAGTCGCATCACAACGTCGGCGGCCTGCCCGAGACGCTGCACCTCAAGCTCCTCGAGCCGCTGCGCGAGCTCTTCAAGGACGAGGTGCGCGAGCTCGGGCTCGCCCTCGGCCTGCCGCGCGAGATGGTGTTCCGCCATCCGTTCCCCGGGCCGGGCCTTGGCGTGAGGATCCTGGGAGCGATCGAGCCGACCTACGTGGACCTGTTGCAGCGCGCCGACGCGATCTTCATCGACGAATTGAGAAGTTCGGGCTGGTACGACAAGACGGCGCAGGCGTTCGCGGTCTTCCTCCCGGTGCGCTCGGTCGGGGTGATGGGCGACGGGCGCACCTACGAGCACGTCGTCGCGCTGCGCGCCGTGCAGACGACCGACTTCATGACCGCGGACTGGGCGCCGCTGCCGCACGAGCTGCTCGCCAAGGTCTCCAACCGCATCATCAACGAAGTGCGCGGCATCAACCGCGTCACCTACGACATCTCCTCCAAGCCGCCCGCCACCATCGAGTGGGAGTGAGCGCGATGAGCGACCGTTCGAAGGTCGTGCTCGATCAGATCAACCTGGTGAGCGGCAACCCGGAATCCCAGGG
>DASQYN010000140.1:0-3585 GCA_035639215.1 Burkholderiales bacterium | reverse complement strand
AGCGGTCCGTCGGCGCCGGCGCGATCACGCGCTCGCCGAGTCGAGGAGCTCGACATCCACTGCGGCGAGCGGCAGGCGGGACGCGTGAATCAGGCTTTCGAGCTGCTCGAGGCTCGTCGCGCTCGCAATCGGCGCGGTGACGCCGGGCCGCGCGATGAGCCACGCCAGGGCCACCTCGGCCGGCTTCGCGTTGTGCCGCGCCGCCACCGTATCGAGCGCGTGCAGGATGCGCATCCCGCGCTCGTCCAGGTATTTCGCGACGCCCTCCCCGCGCGCGCTCTTGCCGAGGTCCTCCTTCGAGCGGTACTTGCCGCTCAGGAACCCCGAGGCGAGGCTGTAATAGGTGATCACGCCGAGAGCTTCGGTCATGCACAGGTCGCGCAGCGTGCCTTCGTAGGCGGCGCGGGTGTAGAGGTTGTACTCGGGCTGCACGACCTCGTAGCGCGGCAGTCCTTGGCTCGCCGCCACGTCGAGCGCCTGGCGAACGCCGCGCGCATCGTAGTTGGAGCCGCCGATCGCGCGCGCCTTTCCCTGCTGCAGGAGCGTTTCGAAGGCGCGCAGCGTCTCCTCGATCGGCGTCTCGCGATCGGGCCAGTGCGCCAGGTACACGTCGATTCGGTCGGTCTGCAGGCGGCGCAGCGAGTCGTCGGCCGCTTGCAGGATGTGCCGCCGCGACAGTCCCTTGCGCCCCGGCGCGATCTCCGAGCCGCCCTTCGTGATGATCACCGCCTGCTCGCGCCGCGTCGCGGAGCGCGCGAGCCATCGGCCGATCATCGTCTCGGACTCGCCGCCACGATTTCCCGGCGCCCACTTCGAATACACGTCGGCGGTATCGATCGCGTTCAGCCCGGCGTCGAAGAAGCGGTCGAGGAGCGCGAAGCCGGTGGGCTCGTCGACCGTCCAGCCGAACACGTTGCCGCCGAAGACCAGCGGCGCGATGGCGATGCCACTTCGCCCGAGCTCGCGCTTCATCCCGAGCGCTTCATTCAGCCATGCGCGCTGCCGGTCACGCCGCCCATCACGAGAAGGACCACGCCGGTAATGTAGCTCGAGCAGGAGGGCGCGGCGAGAAAGACGTGCGCCGGGGCGATCTCCTCGGGCTGCGCCGGGCGGTGCAGCGACGTGCCCGAGCCGAAGCTCGGGATTCCCTCCGCCGGCTTGTCGGCGGGATTGAGCGGCGTCCACACCGGCCCGGGGGCGACCGCGTTCACCCGGATGCCGCGTTCGGCGAGTGCCGTGGCGAGCGAGCGGGTGAGCGCGTGAATCGCGCCCTTCGTCGACGAGTAGTCGATCAGGCCGGGCGAGCCGAAGAGCCCGGTCTCCGAGCCGGTGTTGACGATCGCGCTCCCGGGCGGGAGGTGCGGCAGCGCCGCCTTCGCCATGTGGTAGTAGCCATAAAGGTTGGTGCGGATCGTCATGTCGAAGTGCTCTTCGCTGAGCGCTTCGAGCGAAGGCGCGTGCTCCTGGAAGGCGGCGTTGTTGACGAGCAGGTCCAGCCTTCCGAGCTCGTCCACCGTGTGCTGCACGGCGTCGGCGCAGAACTGCGGGTCGCGCACGTCGCCCGCGATGAGCAGGCATCGGCGGCCTTCCTTTTCGACGCCGGCGCGCGTCGCCTCCGCATCGTCGTGCTCGCACAGGTACACCACCGCCACGTCGGCGCCCTCGCGCGCGAAGAGCTCCGCGACGGCGCGCCCGATGCCCGAATCGCCGCCGGTCACGATCGCCACCTTGCCTTCGAGCTTGCCGCTGCCGCGGTACTGTGGCGCGGCGTAGCGCGGCGCCGGGTCGAGCTGCGACTCGATGCCCGGCTTCTCCAGGTGCTGCTTCGGCATCGGCGCGGGCTTCGGCTTCGCCCGGGATGTGCCCTTGCCTTCCTGCGCATCGATCGCCTGCTGGATGCGGCGCTGCGCGCGCGCGGTTTCTTCGGCGGCCTTGCGATGCCGGTCGAGGACTGCGGCTTGCATAGGTCTCTCCTTTCGACGAGCCGACGGTGCAAGCGCCGTGCCTCGACGAAGGACACCGCTTACACTGGCGGCATGAACGGCTATTCCCCGACAGCGAAGCTCCTCCACTGGCTGATCGCGCTGCTCGTCGCCGCGCAATTCGTCGTCGCCTGGTTCATGCCGCACATCGGCCGCAACACGAAGGCCGAGGGGCTGGTGAGCCTACATTTCTCGCTCGGCGTGACGATCGTCCTGGTCATGCTGGCGCGCTGGATCCGCCGCCTGCGCCACCCGGTGCCCCTCGAGATGCCGGGCTCCCCCGGCTGGGAGCGCTGGAGCGCCCACTGGATGCACATCGCCATCTACGTGCTGCTGCTCGCCGGGCCGTGGCTCGGGTGGGCGTCGGCCTCGGCGCACAACCTGCCGGTCACGCTCTTCGGCCTGCCGCTGCCCGCGCTCGCCGCGCCGAAGGCGGGCTGGGCGCTCGAGGCCGGCGACATCCACACCTGGTCGATGTGGGCGCTGCTCGCGCTCGTCTCCCTGCACGCCGTCGCCGCGCTCTACCACTACTTCGTACGCCGCGACAGCGTGCTGCAGCGAATGCTGCCTGCTCAGGCCGGTGCGGCGTCGCGCGGCGGTTGATGCGCGGCCTGGGCGTGCGAGCGCATGCGCAGGCCGAGCGCGATGAAGAGCACGCCGACCACAATCGCATAGAAGGCGATCAGCCAGACCAGCGCGAGCGCGCCGGCGCCGGGAAAGGCGAGCACCAGCACGCCGAAGAGGATCGACACCACGCCGGCCAGGCCGAGCAGCCATTCGCCGCGGATCTCCTTCCTAAGGCGGATCGCCATGGCGATGTCGAGCACGCCGCCGAAGATCGCGTTCACGCCCATCACCACGACGAGGACTAGCGCGGTGATTCCCGGGTAGAAGATCGTGACGACCGCGGCGGCGACGCCGGCGAGGCCGAGGAGCAGCAGCAGCCACCAGCCGCGCTCGGTGCGGTTGCGCAGCGCGCCGGCGAGCGTCGCCAAGCCGCTGACGAAGGCATACGCGGCGAACAGAGCGACCAGGAACAGCAGCGTGACGCCCGGCCAGGCGAGCGCCAGCACGCCGAAAACTAGCGCCGCCGCGCCACGCAACTCGAGATGCCACCAGGAACGTGCGAGCACAGAGCGCATCCGCTCGATGGTCTGCCCGCCGCCGCGCCGCGGCAATCAATGAAAGCGTAATGCTCGGGTAGCCGGATGCGCGACCGGCATAAGGCTCGCGCAAGCTGCGTGGGCGGACAATCCGGGCGCGAGGAGTAGAGCCGTGGACCGTGGTCCGCAAAAGCTGTCGAGCACCAGCTCGCGCCTGATCGCGATGGCGGTGGCCCTTGTCGGCTCCGAGGAACGCGTGCGTGCGCACATGAGGTGCGACGCGCCGGATTTCCGCAATTACCGCGCCGGCGCGAAAGAGCCCGACTGGGTGCAGCTCGGGCGGCTGGTCGACTTCATCATCGACGAGCACCGCAGGGTCATCACCGAGAATCGCGCGGCGCTCGACCAGATCCGTTCGCGCATCCGCGCGCCGCGCTGATCGCTCAGTTCGGCGACTCCATCGCCGCGCGCCTCGCGAGGTCGCCCCAGCGCTTGCGATC
>DASQYN010000139.1:0-3432 GCA_035639215.1 Burkholderiales bacterium | reverse complement strand
AAGGCGTCGAGCGCCGGATCGCCGTAGATGCCCCACCAGGGTCCGCTTTCCGCGGGGCGCGGCGCGCTCTCGGCCCATTTTTCCGGCAGCTCGACCGCGGGGGGCTGGTAGGGCGCGACGGTCGAGCACCCGGCCAGGAAGACGAGCATGGGAAGAAGCCTATTCATTGCCGTGCGGCGCGATGTGGGGATGCAGCAGGCCGCTGTGGGTCGTGCTGCGCGAGCGCGCGATCTCCTCCTTGATCTCCGCGGTCGAGCGCTGCTCGCGCAGCCGGCGCTCGGCGAGCAGCTTGAAGAACATCGGCACGAAGAAGATGGCGAGGAAGGTCGCCGCCATCATCCCGCCCATGACCCCCGTGCCGACCGCGCGCCGTGCCCCCGCCCCGGCACCGGTGGAAAGCGCGAGCGGCAGCACGCCGAAGATGAAGGCGAGCGAGGTCATCAGGATCGGACGGAAGCGCAGCCGCGCCGCCTCGACCGCGGCGGCCGCCGCCGAGAGGCCTTCGCGCTCCTTGAGCTCGGCGAACTGCACGATCAGGATCGCGTTCTTCGCCGCGAGGCCGAGCAGCGTGACGAGGCCGATCTGGAAGTACACGTCGTTGGTGTAGTGGCGCAGCCAGACGGCGGCGAGCGCGCCGAAGGTGCCGAAGGGCAGCGCGAGCAGCACCGAGAGCGGCAGCGACCAGCGCTCGTATTGCGCGGCGAGGATCAGGAACACCATGATCACCGCCAGGCCGAGCGCGAGCGTCGAGGTGCCGCCCGACTTTTTCTCCTGGTAGGAGGCGCCGCCCCAGTCGTAGCTGAAGTCCGCGGGCAGCGTCTCGGCGGCGATCTTCTCCGCCTCGGCGATCGCCTGCCCGGAGGAAACGCCGGGCGCCGCCTGGCCGAAGAGCTTCACCGCCGGCAGGTTGTTGAAGCGCACCAGCGAGTCCGGCCCGGCGGCGTAGCGCACGTTGGCGAGCGCGCGCAGCGGAATCATCTGGCCGCGGTCGGAGCGCACGTAGATGTCGCCGATGGCGTCGGGGCTGGTGCGGTATTCGGGCGCCGCCGACATCAGCACCTGCCAGGTGCGGCCGTACTTGTTGAAGTCGTTCACGTAATACGTGCCCATCGTCGCCGCCAGCGCGCCGTACAGGTCGCCGAGCGGCACGCCGAGCGCCTTCGCCTTGTCGCGGTCGACGTCGACGTAGAGCTGCGGCGTGGCCGCCCGCCAGAGCGTCTGCACGCCGGCGAACATCGGATCGCTGTTCGCTTTCTGCAGGAATTGCCCCATCACCTGCGCCGTGCGCTTCGAGCCGCCCTCGCCCCGGTTCTGCAGGTAGAGCTCGAAGCCGCCCGCGGTGCCGAGGCCGAAGATCGCCGGCGGGCCGAAGGCGAGCACCAACCCCTCCTTGATGTGCGCCGTCTTGCCGAAGAGCTCGCCGACCAGCTGCGGTGTCGTGGCCTTGCGCTCGTCCCACGGAATCTGCGAGACGAAGATGGTCGCCGCGTTGTTGCGGAAATAGCCGCCGAGGAAGTCGAAGCCGGTGAACGCCACCGCGTCGAGGTTCGCCGGGTTGGACTTGATCGCCTGGATTACCTGCTCCACCACCTTGTCGGTGCGCTCGAGGGTCGCGCCGTCGGGCAGGATCACCGCGGCGATGTAGAAGCCCTGGTCCTCGTCGGGCACCAGGCTGCCGGGCGTAAAGCGCCACAGGCCGGCGGTGATCGCCACCATGCCGAGGAAGAGCAAGACGCCCACCGCAGCGCGGCGGATCATCCAGGCGACGCCGTTCACGTAATGCCCGGTGGTGCGAAGGAACGCGTTGTTGAACCAAGTGAAGAAGCGTCCCGGCACGCGGTGCTCGCGGCGCAGGATCAGCACGCAGAGCGAGGGCGTGAGCGTGAGCGCCACCACGCCGGAGATGACCACGGCGATCGCGATCGTCACCGCGAACTGCCGGTAGAGCTCGCCCGCCAGGCCGCCGAGGAAGGCGATCGGCACGAACACCGAGCACAGCACGAGCACGATCGCGATCACCGGCCCGCTCACCTCGCGCATCGCCTTGATCGCCGCGTCGCGCGCCGGCAGGTGCTCCTCGTGCATGATGCGCTCGATGTTCTCGAGCACCACGATCGCGTCGTCGACGACGATGCCGATCGCGAGCACCATGCCGAACAGCGTGAGCGTGTTGATCGAGTAGCCGAGCAGGTACAGGCCGGCGAAGGTGCCGACCAGCGACACCGGCACCGCCGCCATCGGGATCAGGGTGGCACGCCAGTTCTGCAGGAAAAGGAACACCACGAGCACCACCAGCGCCATCGCCTCGAGCAGCGTCTTCACCACCTCGCGGATCGAGACCTTGACGAAGCGCGTCGTGTCGTAGGCGACCTTGTAGGTCATGCCCGCCGGGAAGCGCGGCACGATGCCGTCCACGGTCTGCACCACGTTCTGCGCCACCTCGAGGGCGTTGGCGCCCGGCAGCAGGAACACGCCGACCAGCGTCGCCTGCACGCCGTTGATGCGGCCGACGAACTCGTAGTCCTTGGAGGCGAGCTCGACGCGCGCCACGTCCTTGAGGCGCAGGTTCGAGCCGTCGGGGTTGGCGCGCAGGATGATGTCCTCGAACTGCTTCGGGTCGGAGAGCCGGCCCTGCGTGGTCACGGTATAGACGAGCTGCTGGTCGTTGGTGTTCGGTGGCTGGCCGATCTTGCCGGCCGCGAACTGCGCGTTCTGCTCCGAGAGCGCTCGGATGACGTCGTTCGGCGTGAGCTTGAGCTGCGTCAGGCGGTCGGGCTTGACCCAGATCCGCATCGCGTAGTCCTTGGCGCCGAAGATCTGCACGTTGGTCGTGCCCGGCACCCGCTTCAGCTCGTCGAGCACGTTGAGCGTGACGAAATTCGAGATCGCCAGGTTGTCGTAGCGGCCTTCCGGGGAATAGAAGGCGAGCACCTGGAGGAACGCCGAGGAGCCCTTCTGCACCGTGACGCCCTGGCGGCGTACCTCCTCGGGCAGGCGCGGCTCGGCGGCCTTGACGCGGTTGTTGACGTTGAGCGCCGCCTGGTCGGCGTCGGTGCCGATGTCGAAGGTGACCTCGATCTGCAGCAGGCCGTTCGAGCCCGAGGTCGAGCTCATGTAGATCATGTGCTCCACGCCGGTGATCTGCGCCTCGAGCGGCGCCGCCACCGTCTGCTCGAGCGTCTCGGCCGAGGCGCCGGGGTAGATCGCCTGCACCGTGACCACCGGCGGCGCGATCTCGGGATATTGCGCGACCGGCAGCGTGCGCATCGCCGCGAGGCCGGCGAGCACGATGAAGATGGACAGCACCGCCGCGAAGATCGGGCGGTCGATGAAGAATCTCGAGAACATGGCGGTCGGGCCCTCCGGCTCAGGACTTGGGCGGAGGCGCTGCCTTCGCGCCATCCTTCCCTGTCGTCGCGTCGCCGCCCTTCG
>DASQYN010000138.1:0-2003 GCA_035639215.1 Burkholderiales bacterium | reverse complement strand
GCTACGCCGCGGAGCTGCGGCGCTACGGCATCACGGTGGAGCTGAGAGCCACGCCGGGCTCGCGCGACAACCTGCGCCTGCTGCGCGATCCCAAGGAGCGCGTCGACCTCGCGTTCGTGCAGGGCGGGTCGAGCGAGCGGGTGCGCACCCCCGAGGAGGAAGCGCGGGAGCCGCCGCTCGTCTCGCTCGGCAGCCTGTTCTACGAGCCGGTCTGGGTGTTCTACCGGGGCAAGCAGATCGGCGGCATCGCGGATCTGAGAGGCATGAGAGTGAACACCGGCGGCCGGGGCAGCGGCACGCCGGGCATCGTCGCGCGCCTGCTCGCCGCCAACCAGATGGAGCGCGACGATATCCGGCGCTCGAACCTGGAGGACACCGAAGCGGTGGTCGACCTGCTCGCCGGCAAGCTCGATGCGATCGTGCTCGTCTCGGCGCCCGAGTCGCCGTTCGTGCAGATGCTGCTCGCCACGCCGGGGATGCGGCTGCTCGAGTTCGACAACGCCGAAGCGTACGCGCGCCGCTACCGCTACCTCACTCCGGTGGTGCTGCCGCGCGGCGTTGTCGACCTCGCGCGCAACGTGCCCGACCGCGACCTGCCGCTCATCGCCACGACCAGCTCGCTGGTGGCGCGCGAGGACACGCATCCGGCGATCGTCCAGCTCTTCGTCCAGGCGGCCTCGCGCATCCACGGCGCGCCCGGCTGGATCGCCCGCGCGGGCGAGTTCCCGAGCGCGGCGCACACCGAGTTTCCGCTCGCCAAGGACGCCGAGCGCTTCTACCGCGCCGGCCCGCCGCTGCTGCAACGCTACCTGCCGTTCTGGCTCGCCAACCTCGTCGACCGCATGTGGGTGGCGCTCTTCTCGATCGTCGCGGTTTTGATTCCGCTCTCGCGCCTGCTGCCACCGCTCTACCAGTTCCGCGTGCGCTCGCGGATCTTCCGCTGGTATCGCAACCTGCGCCTGATCGAGGCCGAGCTCGGCGAGGAGGAGCGCAGCCATTCGGAGCTCCTCGCCTCTCTCGACAAGCTGGAGGGCCGCGTCGCGACGATCAAGGTGCCGCTCTCTTATACCGACGAGCTCTACCGCCTGCGGCAACACATCCGGCTGGTGCGCGAGCGCCTGGAGGGATAGGACTTATACTGCCGGGATGGCGAAGCTGCGGCACATCGCGGTGGTGGTGAAGGACTTGGAGAAGGCGGCGCATTTCTACGAGCAGGTGTTCGGGCTCGAGCGCGTCGGCGAGGAGCACCTCGAGATGGGCTCGGGGATCTACCTCTCCGACGGCGTGATCAACCTCGCGCTCCTCAAATACAAGGGCGAGGCGGGCTCCGGGCTGAAAGACGCGGCAGGTTTCGTTGGCGCGCACCATTTCGGCTTCCAGGTCGACGACCTGGAGGCGGCGCGCGAGGCGATCGAGGCCGCCGGCGGGCGGTTCTTCTTCACCCTGGGCAAGACCAAGGAAGAGGCCAATTTCGAGATGAAGTTCAAGGATCCCGACGGGGTGATCTTCGACATCTCGGAAAAGGGATGGCTCGGGACGGCGAAGTGACGGCGAAGCTGCGCGTCGGCATCGTCGGCGTGAGCGGCTATGGCGGCAGCGAGCTGCTGCGCCTGTGCACCGCTCACCCGGCGCTCGAGATGGCCTACGCTGGCGCCGATCGCAGCGCCGGCGCGAAGCTGCGCGAGCGCTTCCCCGCGCTCGCCGGCCGCCCGGCGGGCGAGATCGTCATCCAGCGCTTCGTGCCCGAGGAGATTCGCGACCTCGAGCTGCTCTTCGTCTCGCTGCCGACCGGCGTGTCGCGCGAGCTGCTCGCGCGGCTGCCGGCGGCGCTCCGCGTGGTCGACATCGGCGGCGACCACCGCTTCGTGGAAGGCTGGACGTACGGCCTCACCGAGCTGCCGGGCCAGCGGGCGAAGATCGCCGCCACGCGCCGGCTGGCCAATCCCGGCTGTTTTCCGACGACAGCATGCCGCTCGAACAGCGCCAGGCGTTGCTGGCGGAAA
>DASQYN010000137.1:0-2394 GCA_035639215.1 Burkholderiales bacterium | reverse complement strand
AGTGCCGCGCGGCCTCGGGCGCGTCGTTCGTGACCAACTTGATCGTCGACGCGGACAGGTTCCGCATCACCGCGGGCAGGGAGAGCCTGGGCGCCTTCGAGTCGAGCCCGCGGAAGTTCCGCTATTTCTGCTCGGCGTGCGGCTCGCCGATCTACAGCCAGGGCGAGAAGACGAAGCACGTCGTCTCGGTGCGCAGCGGCACGCTGAAGCAGGATCCCGGCGTGCGCGTCGCCTATCACGCGTTCGTCGCTTCGAAGGCGCCGTGGACCGAGATCCGCGATGCGTCTCCGCAATTCGACGAGTGGGCCGATCCCGCGCTGGTGCGCCGGCTTTTCGAGGGCGACTAGCTGGCGGGCTTCGGTCTTATCGTCCTTGTCTCGCTGCCGTTCGCGGGCACCATCGCCGCCGCCCTGCTGCGCGCGAACGCGCGCAATGCCGAGGCCTGGCTCGCCGCTTCGATAGCGCTCGCCGGCCTCGCGATCGCCGCGGGCTTCTATCCGAGCATGGCGCGCGGCGAGGTGGTCCGCCTCGGCGTGGCGTGGCTGCCGGCCTTCGGCCTGGACTTCACGCTGCGCCTGGACGGCTTCGCCTGGCTCTTCGCCCTGCTCGTCACCGGCATGGGCTTCCTCGTCGTGCTCTACGCGCGCTACTACATGTCGCGCGAGGACCCGCTGCCGCGCTTCTTCTCGCTGTTCCTCGCCTTCATGGGCTCGATGCTCGGCGTGGTGCTGGCGGGGAACCTGGTGCAGCTGGTGTTCTTCTGGGAGCTGACCAGCCTCTTCTCGTTCCTGCTCATCGGCTACTGGCACCACAACCCGGCGGCGCGCGACGGCGCGCGCATGGCGCTCGTGATCACCTCGGCGGGCGGGCTCGCACTTTTCCTCGGCGTGCTGCTGCTCGGCAAGATCGCCGGCAGCTACGATCTCGACGCGGTGCTCGCGGCCGGCGCGCGCATCCGGGGCGACCCGCTCTACGTCCCGGCGCTCGCGCTGATCGCCGCCGGCGCGCTCACCAAGAGCGCGCAGTTTCCGTTCCACTTCTGGCTGCCGCAGGCCATGGCGGCGCCGACGCCGATCTCGGCCTACCTGCACTCGGCGGCGATGGTAAAGCTCGGCGTGTTCCTCCTGGCGCGGCTCTGGCCGGCGCTGGCCGGGACCGACGCCTGGATCTGGATCGTCGGCAGCGCCGGCCTGGTGACGCTGGTGCTCGGCGCGTACACGGCGATCTTCCAGCACGACCTGAAGGGCCTGCTCGCCTACTCGACGATCAGCCACCTCGGTCTCATCACCCTGCTGATCGGCCTCAACACGCCGCTCGCCCTGGTGGCCGCGATCTTCCACGTGATGAACCACGCCACCTTCAAGTCGTCGCTCTTCATGGCGAGCGGCATCATCAACCACGAGACCGGCACGCGCGACATCCGCCGCCTGTCGGGCCTCTACGCCTTCATGCCCATCACGGCGACGCTCGCCATGGTGGCCGCGGCGGCGATGGCCGGCGTGCCGCTGCTGAACGGCTTCCTCTCGAAGGAGATGTTCTTCTCCGAGGCGCTGGAGGTCGCCGGTCCGGTGCGCGTGATCGACCGCGCCATGCCCTTCGTCGCCACCGTGTGGGGCACGTTCAGCGTCGCCTACTCGCTGCGCTTCATCCACGGCGTGTTCTTCGGCCCGCCGCCCGCCGGCCTGCCGCGCGAGCCGCACGAGCCGCCGCGCTGGATGCGCTTCCCGATCGAGCTGCTGGTGGCCGCCTGCCTGCTGGTCGGCATCGTGCCGGCGCTCACGGTCGGGCCGATCCTCGACGTGGCGGTCGCCGCGGCTCTCGGCCCGCGCGCGCCCGCCTACAGCCTCGCGATATGGCACGGCTTCGACGTGCCGCTCCTGATGAGCTCGATCGCCCTCGCCGGCGGCGCGCTGCTCTATTTCACCGTGCTGCAGCGCTATCTCGCGCGCGGCGAGGAGCGCACGCCGTTCCTGCCGCCGATCGAGGGCCGGCGCATCTTCGACCGCCTCCTCGCCGCGCTCTCCTGGCGCTGGGCGCGCGCGCTCGAAGGCGTGCTGGGCACGCGCCGCCTGCAGCCGCAGCTCGCGCTCCTCGTCGTCTGCGCCCTGGGCGCCGGACTATGGACCGCGGGGCGCCGCGGCCTGGCATTCGGCCCGCTGCCCGTGACCCCGGCCGAGCCGGCGTTCGTCCTGATGTGGCTCGTCGGCGCTGCCTGCGCGGTGGGCGCGGCCTGGCAGGCGAAGTTCCATCGCCTGGTCGCGCTGCTGCTCGCGAGCGGCGCCGGCCTCGTCGTCTGCCTCACCTTCGTCTGGCTGTCGGCCCCCGACCTCGCCCTCACGCAGCTCGTCGTCGAGGTCGTGACCACGGTGCTGACAGCCAGACGAAGGTGAGGCA
>DASQYN010000136.1:0-2131 GCA_035639215.1 Burkholderiales bacterium | reverse complement strand
CATGTTGCCGGCGCCGGTGCGGCGGCGCTCGCTGCACGACATGCGCGCGCGGCTCGCGGCGGCGGACTATCAGGAAGTCATCAACTTCAGCTTCGTCGCGCCTCAGTGGGAGCTCGACTTCGCCGACGAAGCGAACCCGATCCGCCTGCTCAACCCGATCGCCAGCCCCCAGTCGGTCATGCGCACGACGCTGCTCGGCTCCCTGGTCGACGTGGTGCGGCGCAACCATTCCCGAAAGGTGCCTCGTATCCGGGTGTTCGAAGTCGGACGCGTCTTCCTGCGCGATCCTGCCATGGAGCCGGGTCCGCTGTCCGTCGCTGGTGTACGCCAGCCGGTGCGCATCGGCGGCGCCGCTTACGGTCCGACCCTCGCCGAGCAGTGGGACGCGCCGGAGCACCCAGTCGGTTTCTTCGAGATGAAAGGCGATCTCGAAGCGGTGTGCGCGCCGCTTGCCCTGCACTGCGAGCCCGCCCGCCATCCGGCCTTTCACCCTGGGCGCGCGGCCCGGGTGCTGATCGCCGGCAAGCCGGCCGGCTGGCTGGGCGAGCTCCATCCCAAATGGCTGGCGCGCTACGAGCTGCCGCAGCCGCCAGTCTTTTTCGAGCTGGATGCGGCGGCGCTGCTCGAGGTGGCCCTGCCCGAGCCACGAGTCCCCTCGCGCTTTCCCCCGGTGATCCGGGACATCGCCCTGGTTTTCCCCGAAGACACCCCGGTTCAGGCGGTTTTCGACGCCATGGAGGCCGAGAAACCCCCGATCGTGCACTCCGTACGCCTTTTCAGCCTTTACCGCGGCGCGGGACTGCCATCCGGGAGAAAAAGCCTTGCTTTCCGGGTAGTTATGCAACATACTGAAAGAACCCTTACGGATGCGGAGGCCGACGCTGCCCGCGATGCTCTGGTCGGGCTGCTGGGCCGCAAATTCTCCGCAAGTCTTCGTAAATAAAAGGGATAGGGAGCCGGAATGACGTTGACGAAGGCGGAACTCGCCGATTTGCTGTTCGAGAAGGTCGGCCTGAATAAGCGGGAGGCCAAGGACATGGTCGAGGCCTTCTTCGAAGAGATCCGCGGCGCCCTCGAGCGGGGCGAAAGCGTGAAGCTCTCCGGCTTCGGCAACTTCCAGCTGCGCGACAAGCCCCAGCGTCCGGGGCGCAATCCCAAGACCGGCGAGGAGATCCCGATCAGCGCGCGCCGTGTCGTCACCTTCCACGCTAGCCAGAAGCTGAAGGCGATGGTCGAGAAAGCCCGCCATGGAAAGTCGCAGGAAAGCTGAGCTTCCGCCGATCCCGGCGAAGCGCTACTTCACCATCGGCGAGGTGAGCGATCTGTGCGGCGTAAAGCCGCACGTGCTGCGCTATTGGGAGCAGGAATTCACCCAGCTGAAGCCGGTGAAGCGGCGGGGCAACCGGCGCTACTACCAGCATCACGAAGTGCTGCTCATCCGCCGCATCCGCGAGCTGCTCTACGAGGAAGGCTTCACCATCAGCGGTGCCCGCAACCGGCTCGACAACGCGCGCATCGCGGAAAACGGCAGAGTAGAGAACGGGCATGACGACGCACCGGCCGAAGCCGCCGCCCGGCACAACGGCGTCGACGTCGCGGCGATCAAACGCGAGCTGCGCGCGGTTCTCGACCAGCTACAAGGGTAGAATCGCGATCTTCGGGGCGTAGCGCAGCCTGGTAGCGTACCTGCATGGGGTGCAGGTGGTCGCGAGTTCAAATCTCGCCGCCCCGACCAATCTTCAGTCCCACGAGAAGCGATAGAAGAGCCCGCCGCCGCTCGAGGTGCCGGTCTCGGCACGCACAGACCAGCGGCGCGAGATCGAGTAGTCGAGCTTGACGAGGTTCGAGGCGACGGTGCCGAGGCCTTGCTCGTAGCTCACGTAGATCTTGTCCGAGACGCGCTTGCCGAAGGCGACGACCGCGCCCTCGACATCGCTCGTGCCCGTGGTCGGCGACGTGGTGGTGGTGCTGGAGCTGCGCAGGGAAATCTCGTCCAGTCCGAACGTCTTCGCCAAACGCTGGTCGAGCGGCATGGACGTGACGTCGCCCCGGGCGAGCAGGGCGCCGGCCGCGGCCTGGAGCAGCCCGAGATCCGCCCGGGTCGTGTCCGCGGGCGCGCGGCCGAGCACCA
>DASQYN010000135.1:0-2528 GCA_035639215.1 Burkholderiales bacterium | reverse complement strand
GATCCTCTTCAAGCCGGGCCAGCTCTACACGCTCGCCGCCGCGGGAGGGGTAACCCTTTTCGTCGTGCTGTCGCACGGCTACGGCGTGGATACGTGGCGGGCGGCTTGGATCGCCATCTGCCTGGCGTTCGCGATGCGCCTTGCCGCCATCCGCTTCAACTGGACGACGCGCGCGGTAAGGAACCTCTTCCGTCTACCTTAGCTAGCGGCGTCGGCCGCCGCCGCCGCCGCGATAGGCGCCGCCGCCCTGGAATCCGGCGCCGCCGCTCGCGCGATACTGCGCGGCGGCGCGGTTGCCCGCGTCTCGCGACTGGTACTGGCGGTCGAGCGAATTGACGCTCTCGGGACGCTGCTGCGGAGCGGCGGGCTGCTGCTGCGGCCGCGTGGGTTGTTGCTGCGGGCGGTTGCCCCCCACGTCGGACCAGCCCTCGCCGCGTCCCTGGTACTGCTGCCAGCTGCCGGTGTCGTCGCGCCGATACACGTTGCCGTCGCGCCCGGCATAGACGTTGTTGCTTCCGGAGCCTTTCGCGAGCGTGGTGTTGCCGACCTGGGTCGCTTTCACCTCGCGTCCGCCGGGACCGGTGATGCTGGTGCTCTTGCCGCCCCAGCGGTTGTAGCTGTTGTCGATGTTGATGTTGTTGTGGTGGCTGACATAGACGCCGCCGCCATAGCAACAAGGGTGGTACCACCCGCCGCCGCTCGCGAAGCCCCAGTAGAAGCCGACGGTGAAGCCCCAACCCCAGCCGTAGGTCGGCGGATAGGGATACCAGTAGGCGCCGACATACGCGGGGTAGTAATAGCCGGTGCCATAGACGACCACTCCGTCGGTGCTCATCACCGTGCCGTAGTAGCCCGGGGTGTAGCCGACGACAACCGTGGTGGCCGTGCTGCTGTAGACGCGCACGTACGTCACGTGATGCATGGGCGAGCTTGGCGGTATGCCGTAGATCACCGCGGGCACGGTTACGGCTACGGCCCACGGCCCTGCCGGCGCGGTGGCGACGAACCAGACGCCGTTCTGCACCATGTAATAGGACTTCGCATCGACGCGGATCACCGGCGCCGCGGTGTTCGGCGCGTAGCTGAGCGGCGTGCCGTCGATCGGCTTCCACTTCGGCTCGCCGCCGTCGTAGGCGACCGGCGTCGGCTGCACGTCGCGCTGCACCGTCGCGGTCTGCGGGATCTGGTTGGCGATGGCGGCTTCTCTTGCCTGCGACGTGCCGGGCACCGAGACGAGCAGGTCGCCCATCGCATGATCGGCCGGAATCTTGGCGAACTCCGGCGGCAGGCTCTTGCCCGGGACGTAGCTCCAAGGGCCGCTCATGGCCTTCGCGCTGAACCAGCGTCCCGAGATGAGGACGTAGTAAGTCTGCCCGGCGAGATCGAACAGGATGTCGTTCCTCGAGTTCGACATGTAGAGAAGCTGCGTCCCCGGGATCGGCGACATCTGCGGCTCGCCCTTGGACTGCAGCAGCTCGGTCGGCCGCGTGGCGACGATGATGCGGGGCGTCGCACCGGGCTCGAAGAGCGCCTTGCCGTCGGCGTCCTTGCCCTCGAACGGCTCGTACTGCCCGGCGAGCGCCTGGCGCACCGCCTCGAGGCCCGGCGGCGGAGAGACCACCGGCTCCCAATCGGCCCCGATGGCGGCCCGCGACTGCCACCAGCGCCCGAGCGCCCAGAGATAGCGCGTGGAGGACGAGTCGACGAGGATGAGCGCCGAGGTGTTGATGACGCGCTTCAGCTCCGGCGCGCCTTTCGCCTCGCGCAGCGCCGGCTCGCCGTCGACGAGCACGAGGAGCGAAGGCACGGTGCGGAAAAGGATGTCCGGCGGATCGTTCTTCACCGGCTGGGCCTTCTGCTTCGAGCGCGCCTGCGTGATCGCGAGGTTCGCCTGCAGCGCCTGCACCGACACCGGCCAGCTGGTTCGCGTTACCGCGCCGCGCAGCGTGGCGAGGTAGCGCTTCGCGTCCGCCTCGGCGGCCCCCGGAAAGCTCGATTTCGTGATGCGCAGATCGGAGAGCGTCGCCACGTCGCTCGCCTTGTCGATCGCCGTGCGCGCGGCGAGCTCGAGGACGCCGTAGCCCGGCTCCTTCTCCCCCGGGCGCGTCACCGCGACCGCGGCGCGCGCCGACACCTTGTTGTCGGCCCAGCTCTCGATCTGCGGCTGGTAGACCGTGATGACCGTGCCGTCGGCGGCCTTGGCCTGGCGCGGCCAGGTGACGTCCGGCGCCTGGGCCCAGGCAGCCACGACCACGACCATGCCGGCGACGGCGAGCAGCGCTCTCATCGGCCGCCATCATCGCGGCAAGGCGCCGTCGGCCGATATTGGACCAAGGTCCAACATCCTCCGGCCGGGCAAACGGTTAGCGTAGGGTCGTGCGTTGCAGTCCGCGCAGCCTGAGCTATGCCCTCGCCGCCGCGGCGAGCCTCGCCGCGGGCGCGAGCCTCGGCGCGGAGGAGGTGTTGAAGCCGGGCGAGGAAACGGTGACGGTCATGCTCGGCGCCTTCCTCCCCGCGTTCCGCAGCAA
>DASQYN010000134.1:0-4178 GCA_035639215.1 Burkholderiales bacterium | reverse complement strand
CCGGCGGGCGTCGTGGCCGCGGACGATCGGCGACTGGTCGAGGATGGAAAGGCGCACGGAGGCGCGATGCTAATCGATCTGCGGCGTCGCTTCGGCGCGACGGCCCGTTGCCAGCGATTTCAAGGCGCTGCGAGCCGTCGTGAACTATTTCGTCGCCCTTAAGCGACGCGTCGCGGCTCATGAGCCGCGCGGCTCATAGCGCGCGGCATTCCGGCATGCGCTTTGCAGTACGGTGGCATGGACCCGAGACATGAAACCACCACGGCAGTGCAGACCGGCGTCGGCCTCATCGTATGCGTGCTCGTCGTCACCGGCATCGCCGGGACGGTCTACAAGGTGATCGCCCCCGGCGGCTGGGTCGCGCAGGCCTTCGGACACGGCGTGAAAGCGGGACTGAGCCTGCTTCTCGCCATCGCGTTGCTGCTCGCGTTCGCGGTCTTCTCCCGCACCTGGACTCCGTCGCGGAAGCACGGCAACTTCACGGCGAACCTGGTGGTCGGGCTCTTCGCGCTCGCCGGCGCGGTTTACCTCGCCCACTATTGGACGACCGGGGCGATCTAGCGACGAGGTAGCGCGCCGGCGACAACAGCGGTCGCTCCGCGGCGAAAAACTTGCAGGACGCGCGGCGCGCGCTTTGCTTGCGGGTCTCGGGATGGAGCTCGGCCCCGCTTCGACCGTCACGCCCGAGGCTCTGGAGCGCGGCAAGCGCGCGCTGGTGAGGGACGCGGCGTGGGCGAGCATGGTGGGCTCGCTCTACGGCGGCGTGGTGCTGGTCGGCTTCGCGCTGCAGCTCGGCGCGACGCCGCTCGACATCGGCATCCTCGCCGCCATCCCGTTCTTCGCGCAGATCGCGCAGATTCCGGCGATCGCGCTCGTCGAGCGCCTGCGCGAGAGGAAGCGCATCGGCATCTCCTCGGTGAGCGCGTCGCGGCTGATCATCGCCTGCCTCGCGCTTCTCGCGCTGGTGCCCGACGACCGCGTGCGGCTCGTCCTGCTGTTCGTCTGCCAGGCGGCCATCACGGTGCTCGGCTCGGTGAGCGGCTGCGCGCTGAACTCGTGGATGCACCAGCTGCTCGCCGGGCAGAACCTCGGCGAGCTCTTCTCGCGCCGGCTCTTCTGGTCCACGGTGCTCGCTTCCCTCGGCGCGCTCGCCGCGGGGCAGCTCGTCCAGCACTGGCCGGGCACGGAGAAGCTGCACGCCTACGCGATCGCGTTCATCGCCGCCGGCATAGCCGGGTTCGTGAGCATCTATTACCTCTCGCAGGTGCCGGAGCCGCGCATGCAGCGCACCGGGCCGCACACGCCGCTCCTCGAGATGCTGCGCGCGCCGTTCCTCGACGCCGACTTCCGGCGCGTCATCGTCTTCATGATGTCGTGGAACTTCGCCTCCAACCTGGCGGCGCCGTTCCTCACCGTCTATCTCCTGCAGCAGCTCGGCTACGGCCTGGGCACCGTCACCACGCTGTGGATCTCGAGCCAGGTCGCGAATGCGCTCACCATGTACCTGTGGGGTCGGATCTCCGATCGCCTCACCAACAAGGCGATCCTCGCCGTCGCGGTGCCGGCCTATCTTGGCTGCCTGGTGGCCTTTCCGTTCAGCGCCATCCCCCACGTGCACGCGCTGACGTTGCCGCTCCTCTATCTCATCCACGTCATCATGGGCGCCGCTTCGGGCGGCATCGGTCTCGCCACCGGCAACCTCGGCCTCAAGCTCGCGCCCCAGGGACGCGGCACGTCGTTCCTCGCCGCGGTCGGCCTGGCGGGCGCTGCCGCGGGCGGCCTCGCCTCGCTCACCGGCGGCGCGCTCGCCGACTGGTTCTCGGCGCGCGAGCTGAACGTGCTCGTGCACTGGGCCTCGGCGAGCGCCTCGCACCAGATCACGGTGATCAAGTTCCAGCACTGGGAGTTCCTCTTCGCGATCTCCTTCCTCCTCGGCTGGTACGTGCTGCACGCGCTCTCGCGCATCAACGAGGGCAGCGAGCACAGCGAGCGACAGGTCATCCAGCAGTTCGTCGAGGAGGCCTCGCGCTCCCTCTCGCAGCTCTCCCCGATCGAGGGCCTGCGCTCGGTCCTGCTCTTCCCCTTCGGCCGCCTGCGCGACCGCCGCCTGAAAGCGCGCTAGCCGAATTCGGGGTCAGGGTCGCAATTATTATCCGTGCGCGAGGCTCGCGAGCGCGGCCAGCGCGGCGGCGATGCCCGCGCCCTTGCGCGCGGTGAAGCGCTCGCCGAGGAGGGCGAAGCCGAGCGTCGCGGTGACCACGAAGCCCATCTGCGCGATCGGCACCGCGACGCTCGCCTGGCCGCGCGCCATCGCCTCCACCATGAAGACGAAGGCAGCCGCGAGCGCCGCCGAGGCGCGCGGCGCGTGGCGCAGCACCGGGCCGGAAGGGCGGACGCGCCCGTCGACGAGGCGCACGAAGAGCGTGGAGAGGCTCACCACGACGCTCGCCTGAGTGATGATCATCGACGCCGGGGTCGCGCCGGCGCGCAGGCCCAGGGTATAGATGAAGTTGCCGAGGCCCACCGCCACGGTCGCGATCAGCACGCGCACGAGCGAAGGGATGCTTTCGTGCTCTTTCTCTTGCGCGGGGGCTTTCCCGCCGAGGAGCAGCCATGCCGCCGCGAGCGCTAGCGCGATGCCGGCCGTCTTGGAGGCGGTGAGCGGCTCGCCGAGGAACGCGATGGCGAGCGCCGCCGTCAGCACGAAGCTGAGGCGGAACACCGGCGCGTTGATGCTGATCGAGCCGCCGTGCAGGCTGCGCGCGAAATTGTAGAAGCCGGTGAACATGAAGACGCCGGCCGCGAGGCCCCAGAGCGAGCCGGCGACGAAGCGCAGCGTCCCGGTGAGCGCCGCGTACAGCGTCACCGCGGCGGCGAATCCCCAGGATTGCACCATGAGGAAGTGGTGCGCCTGCACGCCGGCCGCCGCGGCGCGCTTGTAGACCAGATCGCCCAGGCCGAAGAAGAGCATCGCGCCGAGCGCGAATTCGATTCCCGACGGCACGCCGGTATGCGCGCTGCTCTAGGGGCGAAGCTCGGTGCAGAGCTCGTTGACCGAGCGCACCTTGGCGAACAGGCCGTTCAGGCCGGCGAGGTAGGCCGCCTGGACGCTCTCGGCCGGCACCTGCACGCCGTTGAAGGCGAGGGCGCGCGTCGCGCACGCATCGTGGGCGAGCGAGCAGGCGAAGCCGAGGTCGGCCGCCGCGCGCGTCGTCGTATCGATGCACATGTGCGTCATCATGCCGGCGATGACGAGCGAGTCGATCTTGCGCTGGCGCAGGTGATCAAGCAGCGCCGTCTCGCGGAAGCTGCTCGGGAAGTGCTTCTGGAAGACCGGCTCGTCGCCCGCCGGCCGAACTGCCGCGTGGATCTCCGCGCCCGGGGTGCCGGGCAGGAAGAACGTCGCCCCGGCGCGCTTCGCGATGTGCTGCATGTGGATCACCGGCCGGCCCTGCTCGCGGAAGAGCGCGAGCAGCTTCGCTGCCTGCGCTCCGGCCGCCTCGGCGCCGACTACCTCCATCGCGCCTCGCGGGAAGTAGTCGTTCTGGATGTCGACGATGAGGAGAGCGGTCGTCATCGGCTTATTGTACCGGCCGCCCGGCAGGCGCTACTGCTGCACGCGCACGAGGAAGGGCGTCTCGGTCTGCTTCTCCAGATCGAACTGCGAGCGGCCGGTGTGGTTGACGTGCACGCCGTAGATGTGCAGCGAGACGCTCACCGACCCGGTGTCGTTCCAGACGCTGTGGATCACCCCTTTGGGCATCGCCAGCACGTCTCCCGCGGCGCAGACCTTCTCGCCGATCTTCCTCAGCTCGGCGTAGCCGGGGCGGGCGCGATCGTCCGTGCGCTCGAAGAACTCGTTCCTCTCCGGCCCCTCGACCCCAGCGACCACGGCCCACGTGCCGTGATCGTGCGGTGGCGCGCCGCGGTGCGGCAGCCAGCTGAGCGCCAGCACCGCGAGCGTATGGTCCGGCTCCTCGTGCAGCAGCGTGACGTCGAAGCCCTGCGTCTCGTCGCCGCGCACCATGCGCTGCTCGAGCCAGGCGTCTTTCGCGAGCGCGGCGCGGCGCGCGAGCGGCCGGACGGCGTGGAGGATGTCGCGTTCGGCCGGGAACTGCGCGCGGATCTGCCGCAGGTCCGCGACGAGCTGCGCGATCGAATAGCTCTCGGCTTTCATG
>DASQYN010000133.1:0-6301 GCA_035639215.1 Burkholderiales bacterium | reverse complement strand
AAGACGTCGCTCTCGCCCGGCTCGCGTGTCGTCGCCGACTACCTCGAGAAGAGCGGGTTGCAGCAGCCGCTCGACGCGCTCGGCTTCCAGCCGGCGGGCTACGGCTGCATGACGTGCATGGGCAATTCAGGACCGCTGCCGTCCGAGGTCGATGAGGCGATCAAGGCGGGCGGCCTGACCACCGTCGCCGTGCTGTCGGGGAACCGCAACTTCGAGGGCCGCGTGCATCCGGCGGTGCGCGCCGCCTTCCTGGCATCGCCGCCGCTCGTCGTGGCGTACGCGCTGGCCGGCAGCGTGCTCGTCGATCTGGCCTCCGAGCCACTGGGCGGGGATGCGCAGGGTCGGCCGGTGTATTTGCGGGATGTATGGCCCGAGCGCGGCGAGATCGACAGCGTCATCGCGCAAACGATCAACTCATCCCTTTACCGCGAGCGCTATGCCGCGATAGGCGAGGGTTCGCCGCAATGGCGCGCGCTCGGTACGGACACCGGCACGACGTTCGCGTGGAACGAGAAGAGCGCGTTCATCCGCCGGCCACCGTTCTTCGACGAGATGCGCGCCGAGCCCGAGGAACCGGGCGACATCCGCGGCGCGCGCGTGCTCGGCATGTTCGGCGACATGCTCACTACCGACCATATCTCGCCGATCGGCGTGATCTCCAAGGGAACGCCGGCGGCGGAGTATCTGGGCTCGCTCGGCATCGCGCCGCGCGACTTCGTCAACTATGCGGCGCGGCGGCTGAACCATGACGTCATGATCCGCGGCACCTTCGCGAGCACGCGCTTGCGCAACGAGATGACGCCGGACGTGGAAGGCAGCGCGACGGTGCACTATCCCGGCGGCGAGCGCATGCCTTTCCACGCAGCCGCGTTGCTTTATCGTAACGAAGGCGTGCCGCTCGTGGTCATTGCGGGCGCGGAATACGGCGCCGGCTCCTCGCGCGACTGGGCGGCCAAGGGCACGCGCCTGCTCGGCGTGCGCGCAGTGATCGCGGAGAGCTTCGAGCGCATTCATCGCTCCAATCTCGTCGGCATGGGGGTGCTGCCGCTCCAATTCGCCGCCGGCGTCACCCGCAAGACGCTTGCGCTGAACGGCGACGAGGTGATCGACGTCGCTGGCATCAACGGCACCTTGGCGCCGTGCAGCGAGCTCGAGTGCACGATCACGCGGAGCGACGGCAGACGGGAGCGCCTGCGCCTGCTCGCGCGCCTCGATACCCGGCGAGAAGCCGACTATTTCAGACACGGCGGACTGCTGCACTATGTGGTGCGGCGCCGCCTTTCACATGGGGTCGAAGCATGAATCCGAGGAAGAGGCTGCGAGAGCTGCTCGCAAAGAAAGGCTATGTCGTAGTGCCGGGCGCGTACGACACGCTCACCGCGCGCCTGGTGCAGGTCGCCGGCTTCGAGGGCGTCTATCTCACCGGCGGTGGCTATTCGCGCGCCAACGGCTATCCCGACATCGGCCTCATCACGATGAGCGAGGTGACGCAATGGATCTCGCGCACTGTGGACGCGGTCGAGATCCCGGTGATCGCCGATATGGACGCCGGCTACGGCAATGCGCTCAACGTGATAAGGAGCGTGCGCGAGTACGAGAAGACCGGCGTCTCGGCGTTCCACCTGGAGGACCAGGTGTCGCCGAAGAAATGCGGCCACTACGAAGGCAAGCAGGTCGTCTCGAAGGCCGAGATGGTGGGCAAGATCAAGGCAGCGGTGGACACGCGGCGCGACGCCGACATGGTGATCATCGCACGCTCCGATGCGCGGGCGATCGAGGGCCTGCAGGCGTCCATCGACCGCGTGAACGCGTATCTCGAGGCGGGCGCGGACGTCGGCTTCGTCGAGGCGCCCCAGTCGCGCGAGGAGCTGGCGGCGGTGGCGAAGCAGCTGAAGAAGGCTTCGCTCGTCAACATCTTCGAGGGCGGCAAGACCCCGGTGCTGCCGGCACGCGAGCTCGCGGCGATGGGCCATCGCATCGGCATCTACCCGTCCCAGACGCACCGCGCGGCCATCGCCGCGGCGAAGAAGGTGCTCGCGGTGTTGAAGCGCGACGGCGACACCGCCGCGATGGAGTCCGAGCTCGCCACGTTCATGGACCGCGAGGAGGCGGTGAACTCCAAGCACTGGCGCGAGCTGGAAACGAAGTACCTCAAGGACATCTGAATGGACCGTCCAGACTGGGTCCCCGCCTGCGCGGGGACGACGACTTCAGAGCTTCCCTAGGCACTTCCGCGTGCGGATCACCCTCTGTGAAAACATGCGCGCCGTGCCTTACGTGCCCTTCTATCTCGCGCTGGCCGGCGGGTACTGGGAGAGCGAAGGCCTCGACATCCGACACGTGGTGTCGCCGAGCACCTCGCGCACGGCGACGGGCCTGCTGGATGGCAGCGTTGAAGTATCGTGGGGCGGGCCGATGCGCGTGATGATGCATCACGACGCCGATCCCGCCTGCCCGCTCGTCTGCTTCGGGCAGGTCGTGGCGCGCGATCCGTTCATCCTGGTGGGGCGTACGCGCAAGTCCGCTTTCCGCTGGTACGACCTCGTCGGCCTGCGCGTCGCGCCGGCGGGCGACGTGCCGACGCCGTGGATGACTTTCCAGGACGACCTGCAGCGCGCGGGGCTCGACCCGGCGTCGATCGCCGGGCGCCGGGTGCGGCCGATGGCGCGTAATCTCGACGCCTATCGCC
This sequence comes from Burkholderiales bacterium, assembly GCA_035639215.1. GTDB lineage: Bacteria > Pseudomonadota > Gammaproteobacteria > Burkholderiales > SG8-39 > SCGC-AG-212-J23. The sequence goes on along the minus strand of DASQYN010000133.1, from coordinate 3,612 downwards.
GCGGCACGGTGGACGTGGTGCAGGTCTTCGAGCCCTATGCCGATGCGCTGGTGAGCGAAGGCCGCGGTCACGTCTGGCACCGCTTCGCCGAGCGCGGCGACATCGCCTACACGACGTTTTATGCGCCGCGCCGCTTCACCCGCGCGCGGCGTGAAGCGTGCCGGCGCCTGGTGCGCGGCATCGCGCGCGCGCAGGCCGCGCTTTTTGCGGCAACGCCGGCGGCGGTCGCTGACGCGGTCGCGAGCTTTCTGCCGAAGCTTGCGCGCGACGCGCTAACGCGCATCATCACTTCGTACCGGGCGAGCGGCCTTTGGTCGCGGCGGCCCGATTTGCCGGCTGCGCCTTATCTGCGCCTGAAGGCGGCGCTGGTATCGGGCGGGCTCATCCGCAACGATCCACCCTACGAGCGTCTCGTCGACGCGGAGCTCTCGCAAGCATGACCGCCGTACCTACCATCGACATCAGTGGCTCCAAGCGCGCGGTGGCGGAACAAGTCGCGCGCACCTGCGAGCAGACCGGCTTCCTGATCATCTCCGGCCATGGCTTCCCGCAGGGGCTGCTGGCGCGCGCGCAGCGCGAGCTCTTCGCGTTCTTCGATCGGCCGGTGGACGTAAAGAACCGCTGGCACCCGGCCGGGCCCTCCAAGCAGCGCGGCTACCACGGCTTCGCGACGCGCGGGCTCGCATACACGCTCGGTGCGCAGACGCCGCCGGATCTGCGCGAAACCGTGTTCCTCGGCCCGATCGACGACCATCGCGCTTACTACGCAAGGCTTCCCGAGGCGGCGACGAGCTATGCGCCCAACGTGATCCCGGATGAGCTCGAGCCGACGCTGGTCGCGCTCTACCGGGAGTACGAGCGCCTGGCCCGCGACATGATGCGGGTCTTCGCGGTGGCGCTGAAACTTCCGGAGAGCTACTTCGACGGGACGCTCGATCGCCACTTCAGCATCCTGTCGTGCCACCACTATCCGGCGCTCGAGAAGCCGCCGCTGCCGGGACAGCTGCGCACCGGTGCGCACACCGACTATGGGGCGATGACGCTCCTCGCCGCGAGCGACGCCGAGGGCGGGTTGGAAGTGCGGATGCCCGACGGAAGCTGGACTGGCGTGCGGCCGAAGCCGGGAGAATTCGTGGTGAACCTCGGCGACATGATGGCGCGCTGGACCAATGACCGGTGGGCCTCGACGCTGCATCGCGTGGTGAATCCGCCGCTCGGCATGGCGGCGAGCCGGCGGCTATCGATCGGCATGTTCGTGCATCCGAACTACGACCAGCGCATCGAATGCGTGCCGACCTGCCTCGCCGCGGGCGAGAAGCTCCGCTACCCGGTGATCACGGCCGGCGAGCATATCAAGCGCAAGATCGAGCGCAGCCACGAGACGGCCTAGCCGGCGAGCGCGATGCACTCGATCTCGATCTTCATCCCCGCCGAGAGCTGCACGCCGCACGTCGTGCGCGCCGGCGGATCCTTGGGAAAGAACTGCCGATAGACCGCGTTCATGTTCTCGAACTCGAGCAGGTCGTAGAGGAGCACGTTGATCTTGACGACACGGTCCAGGGAGGAGCCGGCCGATTCGAGGAGATGGCGCATGTTGGTGAGCGTCTGGCGCGTCTCGTGCGCCATCGTTCCGGGGCTCCTCTCGCCGGTCTGCGGGTCGGTGGACAGCATGCCGGAGAGAAAGATGAAATCCCCGGCGCGGATGCCGGGACTGTGCGGCAGGTTGAAGTTGCGCGAAACGTTGAGCTTGTCGTTCTTCGGGACGATCACTTCGCGGCGGGCCAAGGGCTTCCTCCTTCAGGCGACGGCGACGGCGTCGAGCTGCACTTTGAACGCGTCCAGGATGCGCACGCTCCACACGGTCCGCGCGGGCGGGCCTTCGGGCACGTACTGGCGGTAGACGCGGTTCAGCGCGTCGTATTCGATGCGGTCGTAGATCATGGCGCGCACCTGCACCAGGCGCTCGAGCGACGAGCCGGCTGCCTCGAGCACGAGCTGGAGATTGCGGAAGGCGCAATGCGCTTCGCTCGTCAGCGTGCCGTTCAGCCGCTCCCCGCTTTGCGGGTCCACGGCGACGATGCCGGAGACGAAGACATAGTCGCCGGCGCAGATGGCCGCGTTCTGCACCCAGCCGTAGTGCGCGGCCATGTCGAGGCCGGGGCGCGGCGCCGCAACGACGATGCGCGGGAGCGTAGGCATGATAGGGTGGCGGCCCAATTCTAAGCATGAGAATGAGCGGCGAATGGCGGCTGTTCGCGAAGGTCACGCTGCCGCTCGCGGCGCTCAACCTCATCAACCAGGCTTCGCGCACCGTGATGGCGGTGATCGGACCGGTGCTTGCGCTCGAGTTCTCGCTCTCGGCGAGCGAGCTCGGCCTGCTCGCGGCGTGCATGTTCGCGGCCTACGCGGCTGCGCAGCTTCCCGAAGGCCTCGCGCTCGACCGCATCGGGCCGCGCCGGCTGCAGGCGGCGCTGAGCCTCGTCACCGCCGCGGGTTTCGCCGTCTTCGCGCTGTCGGAAGGCTTCCTCGGCTTCGCCGCCGCGCGCATCGTCCTCGGCATCGGCATCTCGGCCGGCTTGATGGCCGTCCTCAAGGCGAACACCGAGTGGTTCGCCCCGACGAGCGTGGCGCGGATGAGCGCGATCGGCGGCGCGATCGGCGTGCTGGGCAGCATGCTCACCACGGTGCCGGCGCAGGCGGCGCTGCCCTTCATTGGCTGGCGCGGCGTGCTGTGGCTCCTTTGCGCGGGGTCGTGCGCCGTGGCGTTTTGGATCTTCTTTTCGGTGCCGGAAAAGCGCGCGAGCGCGGCGCAGCCGGCGCTCCGCGCCGAAGTGGCGGTCATGCTTTCGGTGTGCACCTCGCGCACGTTCTGGCGCTATGCCCCGGCGGTCGCCATGCTGTCGGTACTCAACTTCACCTATCTCGGCCTCTGGGCGGGGCCGTGGCTGCGCGACGTCGCCGGCTACGCCGGTCCGGCCCGCGCGGCAACGCTCCTCCTCTATACGTTCGGGATGCTGGCCGGCGTGCTGGTGACCGGCGCGGTGACGAGCCGCGCGCAGGCGCGCGGCCACCCGGCGAAGCGCATTCTCCTCGCCTGCAATGCCGGCCTGCTTGCCGCGCAGATCGCGCTTGCCCTCGGACCTTCCGGTGCCGCAGTGCCCATCCTGTGGGTGCTGTTCGCCTTCTTCGCGGCAGGCGCGACCTCGGGCTACGTCGTCGTCGGCCAGATGTTCCGGCCGGAGCAGATGGGGCGTGTCTCGACCGCGGTGAACGCGTTGACGCTCGTCGGCGCGTTCCTGCTCCAGAGCGCCATCGGTGCGGTCCTCGACCTGTGGCCGCGCACGGCGCACGAGGGCTGGGACCCGCGCGGCTATTCCGCGGCGCTCGCGCTCTCGGCGGCGATCCAGGCGATCGTTGCCGTGCGGCTCGTGCGCGGGAGGGCGTAGATGGCGCGTGAGATCGCGATCAGCGGCTTCGGCGGACCGGAAGTACTGCAGCTGCGGCAGGCGCCGGACACGCCGCCGCGCGCGGGCGAGCTGCGCATCCGCCACACCGCCATCGGCGTCAACTTCACCGACGTGCACGGCCGGCGCGGCGACTATGCGCCGTTGC
>DASQYN010000132.1:0-6769 GCA_035639215.1 Burkholderiales bacterium | reverse complement strand
TCCCTCCTGGAATTGCTCTGCGCTTTCAAGCCGTTCCCCGGCGTCGAGCTGCGTCTCGCGCCGCCGGGCCAGGAGGAAGCCGTGGACGGCACGGGCATCCTGTGGCTGCGCCATCCGGCGCAGGCGCGCGCCTACCTGAATCGCCCGCAGGAAAGCGCAGAGCAATTCCAGGAGGGATGGTTCTGCTCCCGCGATCTTTTTCGACGCGACGCCGGGGGCTTTTACATCCACCAAGGTAGAAGCGACGAGCTGCTGAAGGTCGCCGGCCAATGGGTGCAGCCCGGCGAACTGGAGGAGGTGGCGGCTCGCGAGGCGTCGGTCGGCGAGGCGGCCTGCGTTCCCGTGGAGGATGCCGACGGCATGCTGCGCCTCGCCCTTTTCGTGACGGCGCGCCGGGAAGCGCCCGCGGCGCAGCGCGACGCGGCCGACGCTTGCGAGCGAACGCTGCCGCGACATAAGCGGCCGAAATGGGTGCGCGTCGTGGCCGAGCTGCCGCGCACGGCGACCGGCAAGGTGCAGCGCTACAAGCTGCGCGAAATCCTCGAGCGCGAGCTGGGGCGCGCCCGCTAGCCGGTAATAGAATTCCGGGTTTTCGAGGATCGCGATGGCCTACGCAATTCCCCTTTGGACGCCGCCGGCGCTGCCGATTTCGGGCTCCGCCGACACGTTCCCCGTGCGACGCATTTTCTGCGTCGGCCGCAACTACGCCGAGCACCAGAAGGAGATGGGCGGCGACGGTCGCGAGCAGCCGTTCTTTTTCCTGAAGAGCGAGTTCGCCCTGGTCGCTCGCGGCGGCGAAGTCCACTATCCCGCCAAGACGGCCAACTATCACTACGAGACCGAGCTGGTCGTCGCGCTCGGCAAAGGCGGCCGGCGCATCGATGCCAAGCGCGCTAACGACACCGTCTTCGGCTATGCGGTCGGCCTCGACATGACGCGACGCGACCTGCAGCAATGGGGCAAGGACCACGGCCGGCCGTGGGACTTCGGCAAGAACTTCGACGAGTCCGCACCCTGCAGCGACCTCGTGCCGGCGGCGAAGATCGGCCATCCCTCGAAAGGAGCGATCTGGCTCACCGTCAACGGCAAGCAGCGCCAGCGCGCCGATTTGGGCGACATGATCTGGTCGGTGCCCGAGCAGATCGCCTATCTCTCCGAGTACTACACGCTGGAGCCCGGCGATGTGATCTTCACCGGCACGCCCGCCGGCGTCGGGCCGGTGAAGCCGGGCGACGAGCTGCTCGCCGGCATCGACCAGGTGGGCGAGCTCAAGGTACGGATCGCCGCCGCGTTTTGAAGCTCTACACGTACTTTCGCAGCTCGGCGGCCTTCCGGGTGCGCATTGCGCTGAACCTCAAGGGCTTCGCCTACGAGCCGGTGCTCGTCCATCTCGCGAAGGGCGAGCACCGACTGCCGAGCTATGGCGCGGTGAACCCGCAGGCGCTGGTGCCCACTCTGGAGCTCGACGACGGCACGCGGCTCAACCAGTCGCTCGCCATCATCGAGTATCTCGACACGCTGCGTCCCCGGCCGGCGTTGCTACCGGAGGCGCCGCTGGCGCGCGCCCGGGTCCGTGCCCTCGCATTGCTCATCGCCTGCGAGATCCATCCGCTCAACAACCTGCGCGTGCTCCAATATCTGAAACGCGGGCTGGGACACACCGAAGACGGTATCAAGGCGTGGTATCAGCACTGGATCGCCGACGGCCTCGCCAAGTTCGAGGCCGAGCTCGCGCAAGGACGCCCGCGGGGCCGGTTCTGCCATGGCGAGACGCCGGGTCTCGCCGACTGCTGCGTCGTGCCGCAGATCTTCAACGCCAAGCGCTACGAGTGCGAGCTTTCGGCGTATCCCGGCACCATGGCGGTGTTCGAGGCGTGCATGAAGCTCGAGCCCTTCGACCGCGCCCAGCCCGCGAAGCAGCCCGACGCGGAGTAGCCGACGCTAGCGCGTACGACGGAAGAGCGCCTTGAGCGCTTCGGGGATGCTTTCGCCTTTCAGCGGCGTGCCCGGGCCTCCGGCAAAGCGTCCCCAGACACGCGTCTCGCTGCCCGAGGCGAGGGCGGTGCCGTCGCCGCGCAGCACCTCGTGCGCTACGACGAGAGACTTGCCGCCAAAACGCGCCACGCGCGAGCGCACTTCGCAGCGGTCGCCCTGCTCCGCAGGGGCAATGAAGCGGCAGTCGGCAGCGACGAGCGGCATGGCGAGTCGCTCGGCCTTCATTCGCTTCGCGGTGTAGCCGACCGAATCCCACAGCGCCCACGTCGCGGCGTCCATCCAGCGGAAGTAGGTGGGATAGAAAATGATCCCTGCCGGATCGCAGTCGCCCCAGTGGACCTGGCACGGGAAGACCCCGACGATCGAATCGAATTCATCCGCCATGGCGGGGCGGATTATAGGGAACGCCGCGGCTCGCGATTGACACTGCAAAGCGCGGTGGGCAGACTCCCACAGCCGTCGATCTGGGACTCAGCTTGACCAACTTGGAAGCCTCGCTGCGCGAGCGGATCCTGCTGCTCGACGGAGCAATGGGCACGATGATCCAGCGGGCGCGACTTGCGGAGGAGGACTACCGCGGCACCCGCTTCCGCGACTGGCCCCGCGAGCTGCGGGGCAACAACGACCTGCTTTGTCTCACGCAGCCGGCGCTGGTGCGCGACATCCACGCGCGCTACCTCGCCGCCGGAGCGGACATCGTCGAGACCAATACGTTCAACTCGACCGCGGTCGCTCTCGCCGACTACGGCATGCAGTCGCTGGCGCGCGAGCTCAATCTCAGCGCGGCGCGGCTCGCGCGCGAGGCGGTGAACGAGCATGCGCGGCGCGGATCGACGCCGCCGCGCTTCGTCGCCGGCGTTCTCGGTCCGACCAATAAGACCGCTTCCATCTCGCCGGACGTGAACGATCCCGGCTTCCGCGCCATCACCTTCGACATGCTGGTCGCCGCGTACGGCGAGGCCGTCGACGGCCTGCTGGAAGGCGGCGTGGACGCGCTTCTCGTCGAGACGGTGTTCGATACGCTGAACGCAAAGGCGGCGCTCTTCGCCGTCGAAGCGGCCTTCGCCGCGCGCGGCACACGCCTGCCGGTCATCGTCTCCGGCACGATCACCGACGCCTCCGGACGTACCCTCTCGGGCCAGACAGCCGAAGCCTTCTACAACTCGATCCGCCACGCGCGAGCGCTCGCCGTGGGGCTGAATTGCGCGCTCGGCGCGCGCGAGCTGCGGCCGTATGTCGAGGAGCTGTCGCGCCTTGCCGAGCGGTTCACCTCGTGCCATCCCAACGCCGGCCTGCCCAATGCGTTCGGCGAGTACGAGGACAGCCCGGAGTCGATGGCGGCCCACATCGGCGAATGGGCGAGGAGTAGCTGGCTGAACATCGCGGGCGGCTGCTGCGGCACCACCCCGGAGCATATCGCCGCGATGGCGCAGGCCGTGCGCGGCGTCGCGCCGCGGCAGCCCGCGCTACTGCGCCCAGCGCTTCGCCTCGCCGGGCTCGAGCCGCTCAACGTGGACGAGCGGTCGCTGTTCGTGAACGTCGGCGAGCGCACGAACGTCACGGGGTCCAAGGCGTTTGCGCGCCTCGTTCTGGCCGGCGACTTCGCCGGCGGCCTCGCCGTGGCACGCCAGCAGGTCGAGAACGGCGCGCAGATCGTCGATGTGAACATGGACGAGGCGATGCTCGACTCGGAGAAGGCGATGACGACTTTCCTCTCGCTGCTCGCCGCCGAGCCGGACATCGCGCGTGTGCCGATCATGATCGACAGCTCGAAATGGAGCGTGATCGAGGCCGGCCTGAAGTGCGTGCAGGGCAAGCCGATCGTCAACTCGATCTCGCTCAAGGAGGGCGAGGCGGCGTTTCTCCACCAGGCGGAGCTCTGCCGGCGCTACGGCGCGGCGGTCGTGGTCATGGCCTTCGACGAGCAGGGACAGGCGGACAGCCTGGAGCGGCGCATCGCCGTCTGCCAGCGGGCCTACTCGCTGCTCACCGAAAAGCTCGGCTTTCCGGCCGAGGACATCGTCTTCGACCCCAACGTCTTCGCCGTGGCGACCGGGCTCGAGGAGCACGCGCGCTATGCGATCGATTTCATCGACGCGGTGCGCTGGATCCGCGGCCATCTCCCGCATGCGAAGGTGTCGGGCGGGGTGTCGAACCTGTCGTTTTCCTTCCGCGGCAACGATGCCGTGCGCGAAGCGATGCACACCGCGTTCCTCTATCACGCGATCCGCGCCGGTCTTTCCATGGGCATCGTCAACGCCGGGCAGCTCGGCGTCTACGAGAAGCTCGATGTCGAGCTTCGCGAACGCGTCGAAGACGTGCTCTTCGCGCGCCGTGCCGACGCCACCGAACGGCTGCTCGAGCTCGCCGCGACGGTAAAGGGTGCGGGCCGCGAGCCCGCGAAGGACGAGGCGTGGCGCAATGCGCCGGTCGAGCAGCGCCTGGCGCACGCGCTCGTCAACGGCGTCTCCAGCCACATCGTCGCCGACACCGAGGAGGCGCGGCGCAAGTACGCCCGGCCGATCGAAGTCATCGAGGGGCCGTTGATGGACGGCATGAACGTTGTCGGCGACCTGTTCGGCGCCGGCAAGATGTTCCTGCCTCAGGTGGTCAAATCGGCTCGGGTGATGAAGCAGGCGGTCGCGCACCTTATTCCCTTCATCGAAGCGGAGAAGGCGAAAGGCGGCGCAGCGGCCCGTGCGAAAGGCCGGCTGGTCATCGCCACGGTAAAAGGCGACGTGCACGATATCGGCAAGAACATCGTCGCCGTGGTTCTCCAATGCAACAACTACGAGGTGGTGAACCTCGGGGTGATGGTGCCGGCGACGACCATCATCGACGCGGCGCATCGTGAAAACGCCGATGCGGTGGGCCTTTCCGGGCTCATTACGCCATCGCTCGAGGAGATGGCGCATGTCGCACGCGAGATGGAGCGCGCCGGGTTGCGCCTGCCGTTGCTGATCGGCGGTGCAACCACTTCGCGCACCCATACGGCGGTAAAGATAGCGCCGCGCTACTCCGGCCCGGTGGTCTACGTGCCCGACGCCTCACGCGGCGTGTCGGTGGTACAGGGGCTGCTTTCCGAAGCAGGCGCAACCTATGCGGCTCAAGTGCGCGCCGACTACGAGAAGATCCGCGAGCAGCATGGCCGCAAGAGCGGTCCCGGGCCGCTGCACCCCATTGCCGAGGCACGCCGCCGCGGATTGCACACGGACTGGCAAGCCTATCGGCCACCGGTCCCCGGAATGATGGGCGTGAGGGCACTGCGCGACTACCGGCTCGACGAGCTCGTGCCTTACATCGACTGGGGGCCGTTCTTCCAGGCCTGGGAGCTCTCCGGGGCATATCCGCGAATACTGCAGGACCCGCTGGTCGGCGAAGCCGCGCGCCGGGTGTTCGCCGAGGGGCGCGAAATGCTCGAGCGCATCGTGAGCGAGAAGTGGTTCACCGCGCACGGGCTGATCGGCCTCTTTCCGGCCGCCCAGGTGAATGCAGACGATATCGAGGTCTACGGCGATGAGCGGCGCGTCGACATTCTGATCACGTGGCGCAATCTGCGGCAGCAGAACCATAAGCCGGAGGGGCGGGCGAATCTTTGCCTCGCCGATTTCGTGGCGCCCAAGGAGCGCGCAGTATCGGACTGGATCGGCGGCTTCGCCGTCGGCATTGGCGGCTTCGAGGACCGCCTGGCGCGCCTGGAGGCCGCGCACGACGACTACAGCGCGGTCATGCTCAAGGTGCTCGCCGACCGCTTGGCCGAGGCGTTTGCCGAGCGCTTGCACGAACGCGTTCGGCGCGAGTTCTGGGGCTACGCGCCCGAAGAGAGCCTCTCCGTCGAGGAGCTCATCGCCGAGCGCTACCGCGGCGTCCGGCCGGCGCCGGGGTATCCGGCGTGCCCCGACCACCGCGCCAAGGGTCCGCTGTTCGCGCTGCTCGGCGCCGAGCGCAACGCCGACATGCGGTTGACGGAATCGTTCGCCATGCTGCCCGCTTCGTCGGTGGCCGGCTTCTACCTTTCGCATCCGCAGTCGAGCTACTTCGCGGTCGGCAGGATCGGCCGCGACCAGGTCGCCGACTATGCAAGCCGCAGTGGCACGACGACCGCCGAGGCGGAAAAGTGGCTCGCGCCCAACCTCGCTTACGAGCCGGATGAGATCGGCGCGCCGCTATAATTGGCCGCCATGGGAAAAGGTGACAAGAAAACGCGGCGCGGCAAGATCTACAAGGGCAGCTACGGCAAGAGGCGCCCGCACAGGCAGAAGAAGCCGGTCAAGCCGGCCTAGCCTTCTTCTCTTCGGCCGACCGGCAGGCCGAGCGCCTTCAGCTTGCGGTAGAGGTGTGTGCGCTCGAGACCCGAGCGCTCGGCGACGCGCGACATGCTGCCGTTCTCGCGCGCGAGCAGATTCTCGAAGTAGACGCGCTCGAAGGCTTCGCGCGCTTCGCGGTACGGCCGGTCGAACGCGACCTCCGGAAGCACGCTGGGCGCGCCGCGCGTGGCGAGCACGCGCTCGACGTCGGCGAGCTGAATTTCCTCGTCCAGCGCGGTCAGCGCGAGATCCTTCACCACGCTCTCCAGCTCCGCGAGGTTGCCCGGCCACGCGTGATGACGCAGGGCGTTGAGCGCGGCGATGCTCAGGCGGCGCGGCGGGCACAGGCGGCCCTCGACGAGCTGCGCGAGGATGAGCGAGGCGAGGTCCGGCACGTCTTCCGCGAAGTCGCGCACCGCCGGCAGCCGCAACGTCAGCTCGGCGAGACGCGTGCACAGGTCCGGATC
>DASQYN010000131.1:0-7269 GCA_035639215.1 Burkholderiales bacterium | reverse complement strand
CGCAAGCGCGGCGTACGTCTCCAGCGTGTGGGCGTATCGCTCGGGGCTGAATTTCAGGTCCTGCTCGATGTTCCCCTGGAGCAGGGCGGCGCTGAGGGGCGGGCCCGAGGCGGCGGTCCACTCCGCATGGCGCAATGCCTGCCCGCTGCCGACGACGGCGGTAAAGAGGATCGCGTATCGCCACGAGCGCCGCCGCAGAACGAGCCACAGCAGACCGCCGAGCGAGGCAGTGAGGAACGAGACCGCGAATACGCCGCCGAGCGGCGCATAGCCCTGAAGCGGCCAGCCGATCGCCGCATAGCCGACGGAAAGCCACGGAAAGCCGGTCAGGAGCCACGAGCGCAGCCATTCGAAAAGGGTCCACGACGCGGGAATGAGCAGCGCAGCGCGCAGCGCCGGCGATCCCGGAATGCGCGCCTGCAGCCAGCCCGCCGCCGCCGGGAAAAGCGCGAGGAAGGCGCAGAACCCGGCGGTCGCGATCGCGGCAAGCGGCGGTGGCATGCCGCCGAAGCGAGACATGCTCACATAGACCCACGAGACACCGGCGCCGAACAAACCGACGCCGAACGCCCATCCGGTCCACCAGGCGCGGCGCGGCGATCCCATCCAGCAGGGTGCGAGGAGAGCGAACGCGGCGAGCGCCACCGGATACGCGCCGAACGGCGCGAAGGCGAGCATCGACGCCGCGCCCGAGAGGAGGGCTAATAGAAAAGGGGTGAGACCCCCTTTCACTTCGGCTTGTCGGCGAGCAGCGTGTAGACGCGCCGGCTGTCGGCGCGCAGGACCTGGAAGCGCACGCCGTCGATGATCAGCGTCTCGCCGCGCTTCGGCAGCCGGCCGAGATGCGAAATCACCAGGCCGCCCACCGTATCGGCGGCTTCATCGGAAAAACGCGTGCCGAGCGTCGCGTTCAGGTCGGCGATCTGCGTGAGCGCCTTCACCCGGTAGCGGCCGCCCTGCTCGGGCAGGATGTTGTCGGAGGCCTCGTCGAAGTCGTACTCGTCCTCGATGTCGCCGACGATCTGCTCGAGCACGTCCTCGATGGTGACCAGGCCGGCGACGCCCCCGTACTCGTCCACGACCATCGCCATGTGGTTGCGGCTCGCGCGGAACTCGCGCAGCAGGACGTTCAGCCGCTTCGCCTCGGGGACGAACACCGCCGGACGCAGCATCTCGCGCACGTTGAAGCCTTCCTCGCCCGCGTAGTGGCGCAGCAGGTCCTTGGCGAGCAGGATGCCGATCACGTCGTCGCGGTTCTGGTCGATCACCGGGAAGCGCGAGTGCGCGGTCGAGATGAGGCGCGGGATGAAGCTTTCCACCGGCTCGTTGATGTCGATGAAGTCCACCTGCGCGCGCGGGATCATGATGTCGCGCACCTGCATCTCCGACACCGTGAGCGCGCCTTCGATGATCGACAGCGCATCTGCATCGAGCAGGTTGCGCGAGTACGCCGAGCGCAACAGCTGAAGGAGCTGCTCGCGGTCGCTCGGCTCCCGCATGATCAGCGCGGAGAGTCGCTCGAGCAGGCTGGGGCGAGCGGTGTCGTTCATGCCGGGCGCGACATTCTACCTGTCCAGCATGTAAGGATCCGCCACGCCCAGGCCGCGCAGGATTTGCACCTCTCGCCGCTCCATCGCCTTGCCGTGCCGCAAGCCGCGCAGGTGCAGCACGCCGTGCACGACCAGATGCGCGTAATGCGACGCAAGCGCCTTGCCCTGCTCGCGCGCCTCGCGCACGAGCACCGGATGGCAGAGCACGATGTCGCCGGCGCCGTCGAGCGGGAAGCTCAGGACGTTGGTCGGGTAGTTCTTGCCGCGATAGCGGCTGTTCAGCCGGCGAGCCTCGGCTGCGCCGACGATGCGAAGCGTGATCGACATGTCGGGACGCGCCGCGAGCGCCCACCGTCGGAGCGAGGGCGCTCGCGGGAGACCGCGCCGCGGCACGGCGTACTGCACCGCGACGCTATTCTTCCGACGGCGCTTGCTCGTAGGCATCGATGATGCGCGCCACGAGCGGGTGGCGCACCACGTCCTGCGCGCCGAACTGGGTGAACGCGATGCCGCGCACTCCGGCGAGGATGCGGCGCGCCTCGATCAGGCCGCTCTTCTGGCCGCGCTGCAGGTCGATCTGCGTCACGTCGCCGTTGACCACCGCCCTGGCGCCGAAGCCGATCCGGGTGAGGAACATCTTCATCTGCTCCGGCGTAGTGTTCTGCGCCTCGTCGAGGATGATGAAGGCGTGGTTCAGCGTGCGGCCGCGCATGTAGGCAAGAGGAGCCAACTCGATCGTGCCTCGCTCGAGCAATTTTCCGGTCTTCTCGAAGCCCATCAGGTCGTAGAGCGCGTCGTAGAGCGGCCGCAGGTACGGATCGACCTTCTGCGCGAGATCGCCGGGAAGGAAGCCCAGGCGCTCGCCCGCCTCGACCGCCGGGCGAGCGAGCACGATGCGCTTCACCTTGTCGCGCTCGAGCGCATCGACCGCGCAGGCGACCGCGAGGTAGGTCTTGCCGGTGCCGGCCGGGCCGATGCCGAAGGTAAGGTCGTGGGCGAGGATTTTCTCGATGTATTCGACCTGATGCGGCGTGCGGCCGTGCAGGTCGGTGCGCCGCGTCAGCAGCTGCGGCCCCTCGCCCGTGACCTTGGAGAGATTCTTCCTGGAGAGCTCGGCGAGGCCGAGCTGCACATCGTCGAGGGTCAGATCGCCGGCGGCGCGGTCGTAGAAATGCTCGATCGCCTCGGCGGCCTTCTGCGCCTGCGCTCCGCGCACGGTGAAGCGCGCGCCGCGTCGCGCGATGCTGACGTCGAGCGCGGACTCGATCTGCCGCAGGTTCTCGTCGAGCGCGCCGCACAGGCGCGCGAGGCGCTGGTTATCCACCGGGTCGAGCCGAACCTCGACCGGCTTAGCGGGCATCGACCTCGCCGCGCAACGAATGCGCGGCGCACCCGGTGACGCGCACGTCGGCGAAGGCGGCGACGCGGCTCTCCGGCGCAGGGAAATTGACCACGCGGTTGTTCGCCGTGCGCCCGGCCAGCTCGCCGGCGCGGCGGCGCGACGCGCCTTCGACCAGCACCCGCTGCACGCTGCCGACCATCCGCGCCGAGACGGCAGCCGCCTGCCGGTCGAGCTGCGCCTGCAGGCGGCGCAGCCGGCGCTTCTTCTCCTCCTCGGCAACCGGGTTCTCCATCTCGGCGGCCGGCGTGCCCGGGCGCGGGCTGTAGGCAAAGCAGAACGAGCCGTCGAAGTCCAGCTCGCGCGCGAGCCGCAGCGTCGCTTCGAAATCCGCTTCGCTCTCCCCGGGAAAGCCGACGATGAAGTCGGAAGACACGCTGATCTGCGCGCACGCCTTGCGCAGGCGCCGCACGATCGAGCGGTACTCCAGCGCCGTGTAGCCGCGCTTCATCGCCGCGAGCACGCGATCGGAGCCCGACTGTACCGGCAGGTGGACGTGCGGCGCGAGCTTCGACAGCGCGCCGTGCGCATCGATCAGCCGTTGCGTGAACTCGCGCGGATGGGACGTCGTATAGCGGAGGCGCTCGATGCCTTCGATCTCGGCGACGAAGGCGAGCAGCTCGGCGAAGTCGCCGCCCCCGCCACCGATCGTGCCGCGCCAGGCATTGACGTTCTGCCCGAGGAGCGTGACTTCCCTGACGCCTTGAGCTGCAAGAGCGGCGATCTCCCCGATCACGTCGTTGAAGGGACGAGAGACTTCCTCGCCCCGGGTATACGGCACCACACAGAAGCTGCAGTACTTGCTGCAGCCCTCCATGATCGAGACGAAGGCGCGCGCGCCTTTCGCGCCCGCCGGCGGCAGATGGTCGAACTTCTCGATGAGCGGAAAGCTGATGTCGACCTGCGGCTTGCCGGTGGCGCGGCGCCGCGCGAGCAGCGCCGGCAGGCGATGCAGGGTCTGCGGGCCGAATACCACGTCGACGAAAGGCGCGCGCTTGATGATCGCCGCGCCTTCCTGGCTCGCGACGCAGCCGCCGACGGAAATGAGCAGCCCGGGCTTGTCGCGCTTCAAGTGCTTGAGCCGCCCGAGGTCGGCGAAGAGCTTGTGCTCGGCCTTGTCGCGCACCGAGCAGGTGTTGAGGACAATGAGGTCCGCGCCTTCCGGGTGCGTCACCGTCTCGGCGCTTTCCGCCGCCCGCAGCACGTCGGCGATCTTCGCCGAGTCGTACTCGTTCATCTGGCAGCCGAAGGTGCGCAGGAAGAGCTTGGCCATCGCTACTGGCCACCCGCAGGCGGGGTCGCGCGATTTTCGCGGCCCTCGCCGGCGAGCTCGAGCGGCGAGAGGATCCACACCTGCCGCACATTGCCGGCGTCGTCGACGAGGTAGCGCGCCGGCGCGCCCTTCGGGATCGCCATTGGCACGAGGAACGTGTTCGATGCGCTGCGGATCTGCGCGCCGGGGAGCAGCCGGTAGCGCTTGCCGTCGATCGCCACGATCGTGTCCTGCACGTGCTCGATGCGGCCGCGCTTCGCTTCCGCCGGGATCGCACGCAGCTGCGCCGCCGCCGCGGCAGCGAGGCAGGACAGTAGTAACAGGACAACGAGGCGAGCGAAGATCATGAAAGGGGGAAATGGTGGCGAATCAGGGACTCGAACCCCGGACACACGGATTATGATTCCGCTGCTCTAACCAGCTGAGCTAATTCGCCACGCCAAGGGGCGACATTATAGACCCTGTGCGCCATGACCTTATCGTCGTCGGCGGCGGCCCGGTCGGCGCCAGCCTCGCGTGCGCCGTACGCGGCCTTTCGGTAGCGCTCGTCGCCGAACGGCCGCTCGATCGTCCATTGGCTCCCGCGCAGTTCGACTCGCGCGTGTATGCGTTGAGCCCCGCCAATGTCGCTTTCCTCCGGGCGATCGGCGGCTGGCGCGCGATCCCGCCGGAACGGGTCACGCCGGTGCACGCCATGTCGATTCACGGCGACGACGGCCGTGCCCGCCTCGAGTTCGACGCGCTGGAAGGCGGTATTGCGGAGCTGGCGTGGATCGTCGAGGACTACGTGCTGCAGCGTGCGCTGTGGAGCGATCTTTCGGCAGTCGAGGTCCTCGACGGCGCGGCCTGCGAGCGCCTGGTCGTCGACTCGGCGGGTGCGACGCTCTTCCTCTCGAACGGGCGTGCGCTTCAGGCGTCCCTCGTCGTGGGTGCCGACGGCGCGCATTCCTTCGTGCGCCGCGAAGCGGGCATCGGCGCCTCCGAAAGCGAATACCGACAGGCGGGCGTCGTGGCGAATTTCCATTGCGGCAAGCCGCACCGCCACACCGCGAGGCAGTGGTTCCAGCGTGGCGGCGCGGTGCTCGCGCTTTTGCCTCTGCCCGGGGAGCAGGTTTCGATGGTGTGGTCGCTGCCGGTCAGCGAGGCCGAGCGCGCCATGGCTCTCGACGCCGAAACGCTCGCCGCCGAAGTGACCCGCGCGTCGCAAGGCGCCCTCGGCGAGCTGCGCCCGGCGTCGGCGCCTCGCAGCTACCCGCTGCGGCGCCTCGCCGCCCGCTCGCTCGTCGCGCCGCGGATCGCGCTGGTCGGCGATGCGGCGCACGTCATCCATCCGCTAGCCGGGCAGGGGCTGAATCTCGGGCTGCAGGACGTCCGCGTCCTCGCCGATGCGCTCGCGGAGCGGGAGCCCGGCCGTGACCCGGGCGACTACCGGTTGCTGCGCCGGTATGAGCGGTCGCGAGCCGAGCCTATACTGGCGATGGACGGCGTGGTGCACGGGCTTTACCGTCTTTATGGAGCCGAAAGCGGGCTTATGTCTCGACTGCGCAACGCCGGATTGAACCTGACCGACCGTCTGCCGGTCGTAAAGAACATTCTCATGCGTCGCGCGACGAGCTGACGCCACCGGAGAGAAGCGATGTTCCGTTTCCTGGTATCCGCACTTCTGCTGGCCCTTGCCACGGGCGTCTCCGCCGACGAGGCGCAGATCCGCCGCGTCGTCGAGGCGAAGCTCGGCGGCGCGAAGGTCGAGGGCATCCAGGCCGGTCCGCTCGGCCTCTACGAGGTGCGCTTCCGCTCGCCCTCCGGCGTGCGCGTCGTCTACACCGACGCCAACGCGACCTACATCTTCCTCGGCAAGATCTACGATTCGGCCAACGATCGCGACCTGACCGAGGAGCGGCTGCGCAAGCTGAACGCGGTCAAGTTCGACACCCTGCCGCTCGACCAGGCGGTGAAGATCCAGCGCGGCAGCGGCAAGCATGTGCTGGCGATGTTCTCCGACCCGCATTGCCCCTATTGCCGGCAGTTCGAGCAGACGCTGCAGAAGATGGACGACATCACCATCTACGTCTTCATGTTCCCGGTGATCCGGCCGGAGCTCGCCGACCATTCGAAGGCCGTCTGGTGCTCGGCCGATCGCAGCAAGGCCTGGCTCGATCTCGCGCTGAACGGCAAGGTGCCGGCGGCGAGCCCCACCTGCAGCAACCCGGTGGAGAAGAACCTCGACCTCGGACACCGCCTGGGCGTCACCGCCACGCCGACCCTGATCTTCGCGAACGGCGAGCGCATCAGCGGCGGCATGCAGGTGGCCGACCTCACGGAGCAGCTCGAAAAAAGCAAGCGCTAGGAAGCGGGCCGGTCTAGGCGCCGGGCGGCAGCGGCGCGCCGCGCGGCCATAGCAGCCAGAGCCTGCCTTGCTGGCGCATGCGCCCCGCCGTTGCGCCCGCCTCGTCGCCCGTTCCCCAGAAGAAATCGGCGCGTACCACGCCGCGGATCGCTCCGCCGGTGTCGTGCGCTGCCATGAGCCGGTTGAGCGGCGTTTCCGAAAGCGGCCGGGTCGTTGCGAGGTACACCGGTGCGCCGAGCGGGACGAAACGGCGGTCTACCGCGAGGCTGTATTCCGGAACGAGGGGGACGCCAAGCGCGCCCACCGGGCCGCGCGGATCCGCCAGCTCGCGGAAGAACACGTAGCTCGAGTTGTAGTTGAGCGTCGCCTGGAGCTTCTCGGGGTTCGCCGCGGCCCAGGCCTTGATCGATTGCATCGACGCCTGCTCCAGCGTGAGCTCGCCCCGTTCGACGAGATAGCGGCCCACCGAGCGGTACGGGTGGCCGTTCTGATCAGCGTAGCCGACCCGCACGCGCTCGCCCGTCTCGAGAAGGATCTGGCCCGAGCCCTGCACTTGCAGGAAGAAGAGATCCACCGGGTCCGCGACCCAGGCGATGACCGGAGCGGGAAACTCGCCGTTGCGGCCGTCGATCTCCGCGCGGCTCCAGTACGGGACGAGGCGCCGGCCCTGCAGCCGCCCGCGCAGCCGGAGGTTGCGCAG
>DASQYN010000130.1:0-6269 GCA_035639215.1 Burkholderiales bacterium | reverse complement strand
CGATCTGCCGGGCGCGCCGGCGGCAGCGGTGCTGGCGCTCGCCGAGACGCCCTCGCCGCACGACCGGCGCCGCTCGACCGCCGGCGCGCTCGCGGGGGTGCGCGTCTGGATAGTGGACGACGACGTCGACGCGCACGAGGTCGTGTCGCTCACGCTGCGTCAGGCGGGCGCGGAGGTGCAGACGTTCGACTCGAGCCGCGAGCTCGCCGCCGCCCTCGAGGCCAAGCTGGCGCAGGAGCCGCCCGCGGTCCTGCTGATCGACCTCGCCATGCCCGGCGAGGACGGCTTCGCGGCGCTGCGGCGCGTGCGCTCGATCGAGATGGCCGGCGGCGGCGAGCGCAGCACCCCGGCGATCGCGCTCACCGCCTTCACCCAGATCGAGCGAGAGCGGCTGATGGCGTCGGGCTTCGTCGATCGCGTCGACAAGCCGGTCGACGCCGACAAGCTGATTGCCGCCATCCGCGCCGCACTCAAGACCGAGCAGCGCGGCGAGCGCCGATCCATGGCTTCGTGACCCGTCAGGGAGGCGGCGGGTGGGAGCCGAGCGGCGGCGCGATCTGCTCGAGCGGCCGGCGCTCGGCATCGACGCCGAGATAGGCGGCGACGATCGCGGCGGAGCACATCAGCGCGGCGGCGAAGGCATAGGCGCCGAACAGGCCCGAGCGGCTCCCGCCCTCGATCATCGCGCCGAACAGCGGCGGCCCGGCGAAGCCGCCGAGCGCGGTGCCGGCGGCATAGAAGAGCGAGATCGCCACGGCGCGCATCTCGAGCGGGAACACCTCGCTCACGGTGAGGTACGCCGAGCTCGCGGCCGCCGAGGCGACGAAGAAGATGGCCGACCAGGCGAGCGCGAGGGCGTCGGGTCCGATCAGCGAGCGGCTGAAGGCGTAGCCGGTGAAGAACAGGCCGACGCCGGAGAGCGCGTAGGTGGTCGCGATCATCACGCGCCGGCCGGCCGCGTCGAAGAGCCGCCCGAGCACCAGCGGGCCGAGGAAATTGCCGAGCGCGAACGGGAAGATGTAGTAGCCGACCCTCGCTTCCGGCACGCCGTAGAAGCGCGCGAGGACGAGCGCGTAGGTGAAGAAGATGGCGTTGTAGAAGAAGGCCTGCGAGGCCATGAGGGTGAGCCCGAGCACGGTGCGGCGCCGGTAGCGCGCGAGCAGCACGTGCACGATGTCGCGCCACGAGGCGCCGCCGACGGCGCGAAGCGAGCTGCGCTCCGCGAGGGCCGCGGGCGCGACGCCGATCTCCCGCTCGATCGCCTGCACGATCGCCTCCGCCTCCTCGGCGCGGCCGTGGGTGAGCAGCCAGCGCGGGCTCTCCGGCACGTGCCGCCGCACCAGCAGGATGGCGAAGCCGAGCGCTGCGCCGAGCCCGAAGGCGAGCCGCCAGGCGAGATCGGGCGCCAGCATGCCGGGCTGCAGCAGCACGATGGACAGGCCCGCGCCCATCGCCGCGCCGATCCAGAAGCTGCCGTTGACCGCCAGGTCCACCGTGCCGCGCAGGCGCGCGGGGATGAGCTCGTCGATCGCCGAGTTGATCGCCGCGTACTCGCCGCCGATGCCGAAGCCGGTGAGCGCGCGGCAGAACGCGAAGGAGGCGAGGTTGAACGAGAAGGCGGTGAGCACGGTGGCGACCAGATACACGGCGAGCGTGACCAGGAACATGCGCTTGCGCCCCAGCCGATCGGCGAGCCGGCCGAAGACCAGCGCGCCCGCGACCGCGCCGCCGACGTAAGCCGAGGCCGCCCAGCCGACTTCGCCGGCCGAAAGGCCGAGCGTGTCCGGGCGTGCGAGCGTCGGCCCGAGCGTCCCCACCACGGTCACTTCGAGCCCGTCGAGCAGCCAGCTCACCCCGAGCGCGATCACCACGCGCCAGTGCCAGCGCGACCACGGCAGGCGATCGAGGCGGGCCGGAATGGCAGTTTCGAGCATGCGTATAGTCTAGGACCGGCGAGGAGGGGAAATGATCGGTTTCATCGGCCTGGGGGTGATGGGCGAGCCCATCTGCCGCCACCTGGCGACAAAGAGCGGCCAGGCGCTGCTCGGCTTCGACGTGCGGCGCGAGCCGCTCGAACGGCTCGTCGCAGCCGGTGTCGTGGCTGCCGCCACGGTACGCGATGTCGCCGAGCGCTGCGAGATCGTGTTCCTCTCGCTTCCCGGCGGCGACGAGGTGAAGGAAGTCTGCACCGGCCGCTCGAGCCTCCTCCTGTTCCTGCGTGCGGGGAGCGCCGTGGTCGATCTCTCCACCACGCCGGTGGCGCTCACCCGGGAGCTGCACACGCGCTTCGCTGCACGCGGCATCCGCTTCGTCGACGCGCCGGTGGCGCGCACCCGCGCCGCGGCGCAGGAAGGCACGCTCTCGGTCATGGTGGGCGCGGCGGAAGCGGACTTCGTGCGCCTGCAGCCCCTGCTCGCGCACTTCGCGAGCGACATCACGCGCTGCGGCGACCCGGGCGCCGGGCAGGCGATCAAGATCGTCAACAACCTGCTGCTCTTCCAGAACGTCGCGGCGCTCGCCGAGGCGCTCGCGCTGGTGCGCCGGCTCGACCTCGATGCCGAGCTCGCGCTGCGCGTGCTCGCCAAAGGCTCGGCCGACAGCTTCGCGCTGCGCAACCACGCGATGAAGGCGATGCTGCCCGACCAGTACCCGAGGCGCGCCTTCTCCGTCGCCTATGCGCTGAAGGACATCGGCTATGCGCTTGAGCTCGCGCAGCAGGCCGGCGTCGAGCTGACCGGCGGCGCCAACGCCCGGGCGCTCCTCGAGCGTGCCGCGGCCGCCGGGCACGCCGAGGAGTACTTCCCGGTTATCGCGAAGGTGCTCTGAGCTGCTGCGCTTGCGGTTGCGCTCCACTCCCCATGGCGGCCCGCTTGACGTAGCTCTGGTAGGCGGGGATCGCGACCGCGACCATGATTGCGACGACGAGCGCCGGGAAGAGCCAGACCAGCACCACCGTCACGGTGCTGTTCGGCGGCGTCGGCGCGCCCCAGCGGTTGCGCGCCTCGGTGCCCGGGATGAACCAGAAGATCAGGTTGACGAGCGGCACGAGGACGAGCAGGGAAAGCCAGCCGGAGGTGTCGAAGTCGTGGCAGCGCTGGATGGTCAGCATGAACATCAGCACGACGTAGCCGATCCAGAACAGCGCGCCGAGCGGTCCGGCGAGCGCGGTGGTCGCGCCGGCGAGGATGCCGAACAGGATGTACAGGCCGAGGATGTGGGCGATGTAGCGCACGCGGCCGATACGTCCCGAGACGGAGAAGAGCTTCACCGGCTGGACCTCGTTGGTCGCCGTGTCGGCGACCGCGGCTTTCGGCGCCGCGTACGGGTTGACGGCCTGGGATTGCGGGGTTGCCATGCAGCCTCCCTTTCTTGTTGTGCCAATCCCCCTCTGGGGCGAATCCTATAATGCCGCGCACCATGAATGGAAATCCGCTCGATTTGCGCGCCTGGCTCGACGAAGCGGCGCGCCTCGGCGAGCTGCGCGAGGTGCGCGGCGCCGACTGGAATCTCGAGCTCGGCGCGATCAGCGAGCTCAACGTGAAACGCGAGGGCGCCCCGGCGCTGCTGTTCGACGAGATTCCCGGCTATCCCAGGGGGTTCCGGGTGCTTACCTGCAGCACTTCCAGCCCGGCACGGCTTTCCTCGATCCTGCGGCTGCCGATCCAGCGCACGCACCAGGGCCTGGTGCGCGAGCTGCGCGGCCGCCCCGCGAAGTGGCAGGCGGCGGCCTCGGGCTTTGCTCGCCTCGAAGTCGGGGAAGGGCCGGCGCTGGAGAACATCGACCGCAGCCCGGACTTGTTCAAGTTTCCTTCGCCGCTGTGGCACGAGCACGACGGCGGCCGCTACATCGGCACCGGCTGCTCGGTCGTCACGCGAGACCTCGACTCCGGCTGGATCAACGTCGGCACCTACCGCGTGCAGCTGCTCGACGCGAACCATGTCGCGCTCGACATGGTGTCCGGCAAGCACGGGCGCATCCACTATGAGAAGCACAAGGCTGCCGGCAAGCGCTTTCCGGTGGCGATCGTGCTCGGCGCAGACCCACTCGCCTACCTGATCTCGGGCCTCGAGGTGCCGTTCGGCATGTGCGAGTACGATTACATGGGGGCGATCCTCGGCGAGCCGGTCCGGGTGATCGCAGGAGAGAAGACCGGCTTGCCCTTTCCCGCCGCCGCCGAGATCGTGCTCGAAGGCCATGTCGAGCCGAACGACGAGCGCAGCGAAGGCCCGTTCGGCGAGTTCCACGGTTATTACCCCGGCAAGGAGGGGCGCGCGCCGGCGGTGACCGTCGAAAAGGTCTACTTCCGCAGCGCGCCGATCCTCGTCGGCAGCCCGCCCGCGAAGCCGCCCAACGACTATTCGTATTCCAAGGCGGTGATGCGCTCGGCGCTGCTGCACGACGCGCTCGTCGCCGCCGGCGTGCCCGACGTCGCGGCGGTCTGGGCGCACGAGATCGGCGGCGCGCGCATGTTCAACGTCGTAGCGATCCGGCAGCGCTATGCCGGGCATGCGCGCCAGGCCGGCCACATCCTCTCGCAATGCGGCGTGGGCGCGTACATGTCGCGCTATTCGGTGGTGGTCGACGAGGACATCGACCCGGCCAACCTGCAGGAAGTGATGTGGGCGGTCGCGACGCGCACCGACCCGGCGCTCGACATCGACATCATCCAGCGCGGCATGGGCTCGAAGAACGATCCGATGTTCGTCGCTTACCAGTACGACGCGCCCTTCAGCTCGAAGGCGGTGATCGACGCCTGCCGGCCCTGGGACCACCTCGCCGAGTTTCCGGCGGTGGCCGAGGCGAGCAAGGCGCTGCAGGAAAAGACGCGCGCGAAATGGAAGGACCTGCTCGCCTGAAAGAAAAGGCCCCGGGGAAGGGAACGCCCGGGGCCGATGGGGATGCGCCCGGCCAGGGGAAGCCGATTCGGCGCACCGCGACACTGTAGGCTACCGGGCGTGCCGCGCCTGTCGGGAAAACACCGACACGGCGGTCCGGCAGCGAACCGCTAGCGCGTTCTCGCCGCGCGGCCCGCGAGCGGCGCGAGCAATCGCAGCAGCTCGGCGGCGTCGCACGGCTTCTCGAGATGATGGTCGAAGCCGATGTGCTGCGCGAGCAGCCGGTCGCAGCCCTTTGTCCAGATCCCCGAGATGGCGATGAGCAGCGGCGCCGGCATCGGATAGAAGAGGTTGCGCAGCTCCTGCGCCACGGCGTAGCCGCTGACGCCGGGCATCTGCAGGTCGATCAGCGCCACGTCGGGCTTGAGGAAGCTCGCCGCGCGCAGCACGTCCTCGCCGCGATGCACGCCCTGCACGCTGTGGCCTTCGTCGCGCAGGATGGTGGCAAGCGTCCAAACCGTGTCGCGGTCGTCGTCGGCGATGATGATGCGCAGCCCCACGCGCGGATTGTAGGAAGCGCTTGTGACACGGCGATGATGGCCGGCGCCGGCCACAAAAGAATCGGCGGCGGCTAGCGTGCCCCGAGGTTCTGCAGCAGCGACACGAGGGCCTGCATTTCCACCGGCTTGACGAGGTAATGGTCGAAGCCCGCCATGCGCGCCGCGAGCTTGTCGGAGGGCTCGGAGGCGCCGGTGACGGCAACGATCACGGGCTTGGGCGCGCGCTTGTAGTCGCGCAGCGCGCGGGCGACGTCGAACCCGGTGGTCTCCGGCATGCCGATGTCGAGCAGCACCACGTCGGGGCGCGTGGTGTCGGCCTCGCAGATCGCCGCGGCGCCCGAATACGCGGCGGACGCGCGGTAGCCCTGCACGTTGAGCAGCGCGACCAGGGCGTCGGCGGCATCCTTGTTGTCGTCGACGACGAGAACGCTGAGCGGCGAGGCCATTTGCGGGGCAGTCTAGCAAAAGCCGTCAGGTAATTCCTGTCGGACGCTTCGCGACGGTGCGAGCCGGCGAGTTAAGGAATTAGAGCTCGAGGACCCGCCGCAGATCCTCCGGCGAGAGCGGCTTCACGAGATGCGCGTCGAAGCCGGCCTCGCGCGAGCGGCGGCGGTCGGCCTCCTGCCCGAGCCCGGTGACCGCGGCGAAGCGCACCGCCTGCAGGCCCGGCTGCTCGCGCAGGCGCCGCGCCACCTCGAGCCCGTCCATGCCGGGCATGCTGATGTCGAGCAGCACCACCTGCGGCGGACGCTCGCGCGCCGCGCGCAGGGCGGAAGCGCCGTCGTGCGCTACGTCGACCTCGTGGCCGAGCGTGCGCAGCACCGCTTCCAGCGTGCTCGCGGCGTCGACGTTGTCGTCGACGACGAGCACGCG
>DASQYN010000129.1:0-9398 GCA_035639215.1 Burkholderiales bacterium | reverse complement strand
TGGAACGACATGGCCGAGGTGCTCGGCAGCCGGATTTCCAACTCGCCGCCGCGGGCCGCCGTCTAGCTCACCTCGGCGCCTGGCACTCGAAGTTCGACGCCACCCAGTTCGCCGGATTGTTCTCCGCCCCGCTGCCGCTCGGGCCGACATAGGTCGGCTGCTGCGGCCACGGGCAGAGGATGCGTTGGTTGCCCTGCGGAGTCACCGTGCCGCTGTCCTGCGTGACCACGATCGAGTCGGGCGCCTGGTTCTGTTCCACCCACGCTACCAGCGGCGCGAGCTTGTCCCATCCCACGGCAGCTCCGCGCACGCCGCCCGCGCAATGGCTCATGCCCGGCACCAGGAAAAGCCGCACGCGGTCGTCGGCTCTCTTCTCCTTGCCATGGAAGGTATCGCGCACGATGCCGTCGTAGTAATCGATCGTCGGTTCCGGGCCGATCAGGCCGTCGGCAAAGCCGTGGTAGAGGAGATACTTGCCCTTGTTCTGGACCAGGAAGGGCGAGAGGTCGGTCTGGGAGCCGTTGAGGATCTCGCGCATGAAGGCGCCGCCGTCGCGCGGGTCCCACATCCCGCTGTCGCCGGGATGGATCGTGCGGCCGTTCGGGCGATTGCGATCGAAATCGAAATCCAGCCAGCGGTACTCGCCCGGCCCGGGCAAGAGCGAGGGATCGTTTGGCCGCGCCGTAGGAACGCCCGGATCGTGCTCGAACCAGAGAAAGTTGGCCAGCTGGAAAGAAAAGCCGCCCTGGGCCGGGAAGTTCTTGTTGGCGGGCGTCGGCACCACGAAGCTGCCCCAGCTGAACTCGGAGCCGAGCGGCTTGCCCTTGTACCAGCGATGCCCGTGAGAATTGTGAGGACCGCGGTAGACGTCCTTGATCGCCTGGATCTGGCCGGGCCGGAGACCGCGCGCCGCACCAAAGGCGTCGACGTCGGAGTCCGCGAAGACGCGCTGGCAGGCGAGCGGGTTGCCGACGACGTTGTCCTTGATCTTGTCGTTGCCCAGCACATCGCACTTGGCGAGCACGGCGTCGCGCAGCGCATCGATGTCCGCCTGCGTGATGTTGTTGTCGAAGCCCACGCCGTTGCCGTCGACGTCTCGGAAGAAGACCGCGCTGCTCCAGATCTGCTCCATCGCGATCTCGATCGCGTTCATGAAGAGATCGCCGGCCACGACGCCGTGGAAATCGTCCGGGAAGCGCTGCACTTCGACGGCGGCCTGGCGTCCGCCGGTGGAGCATCCCTCCCAGTAGGAATACTTCGGCGAATTGCCGTAATAGGCGTCGATCACGCCCTTGGCGACGACGGTCGTCACGTGCGTCGCACGCCATCCGTAATCGATCTCCCGCGGGCGGTTGTTGAAGCCGAAGCTCGCGCCCGGATAGATGCTGCTGTTGTTCCCCATGTCGCTGTTGGCCGTGGCGTAGCCCTGGTCGACGCGCGAGGTGGAGCTGGACACGGCGCCATCGAATCCGCCGTCGCCGATCATGACGAACCGCCCGTTCCAGCCGCTCGGCAGGTTGACCGCGAACCTGACCTGGCCGAAGCCGGCCTTGGCATCGCCGGTCGTGATCGTGCCTTCGACGCGGCAATACTCGGGAACCGCTCCGCTGGCCGTCTTCCAGGTCGCGGCCGTAATGGCAGGCTGGATGTTCCTGGCGAGCGCCTCGGCCTGCCCCCCATGCCCGTAGGCGGCGTCGTCGCGCAGGGAGAGATGGGCACTCAAGAACGCCGCGCATCGCTCGGCGCTCGGCACGGGGCGATGCGCGGCGTCGGCGAGCACCACGGAAGCGGCGGAGATTCCAGCAGCGAAGACAACCAGCGCCGCGGGGACGCGGTGGACGGGACGAGCCATTTCTACCTCCCCAAAGTACCTGGCAATGCTGGAACCGCATCGACTTTGCCGTCAAGCAATGCGGCGAACCGTCTTAGCGTGCGACGCGAAAAAGCGTCGCCAAGCGCTTGAAACGTCCCCGCCATTCGCCCGCGCGCCTGGCGCTGCCATTGTCTTATTGACCAGACATTAGGACGTCGCCTAGCATGCGGCGAGCCCGCCCCGTGTCGACGCCGCTTCCGGTCCCGCGCTACCACCAGATATCGCTCCTGCTGCGCGAGCGCGTCGCCGCCGGAGAGTTCGCGCGCGATGCCGGGCTGCCCGGCGAGCTGGAGCTCGCGCGCAGCTACGGCGTCTCGCGCGTCACCATGCGCGCCGCCCTGGACCTTCTCGTGAAGGACAAGCTGATCCTGCGCCAGCGCGGGCGCGGCACGTTCGTCCGTCCGGACGTCGACCTCGCGCAATCCGGGCCGCCGCCGCTCGGCCTGCTGGAGAACCTCGTCGCCATGGGACGCAAGACGCGCGTACGCGTCCTGGAGCTCGCCGACCTTCCGGCCTCGCCCGAGGTCGCCGAGGCGCTGCGCATCGCGCCCGGCGCGACGGTACAGAAGGTGGTGCGTCTTCGCAGCTACCGCCACGGCGCCGTTTCGCATCTGACGACCTTCGTCCCCGCCAGCGTCGCGCGCTTCGGCCGGCGTAAGCTGGTCGGGCGCCCGATGCTGCAGCTCCTCGAGGAAGCGGGCGTCAAGGTCGCCGGCGCCGAGCAGACGATCACCGCCAAGCTCGCCGACCCGATGCTCGCCCGCCTGCTCGAGGTGGACGTCGGCGCCGCCCTGCTCGCCGTGACGCGGGTCGTCCACGACCGGTCCGGGCGGCCGGTTCAGCTGCTGCGCGGCCTGTATCGCCCCGACCGTTACTACTACCGCATGCACCTGACGCGCGGCAAAGACGATGTTTCGCAGATCTGGGTCAGCAACGACTCGGCTGCCCGTCGAACCCTCACCGGAGGAAGTCCATGAACCACAACAAGCGCAGGCAATTCCTCATCAACACCAGCGCGCTGGTCGCCACGGCGGCGTTGCCCGTCGGCGCGCGCGCGCAGGCGAACGGGATCAAGGTCGGCGTGCTTCATCCGGTGACCGGCTTCCTCGCCTATTCCGGCAACCTCTCGCGCCTCGGCGCGCAGCTCGCGATCGACGACATCAACCGCGCGGGCGGCATCAAGTCGCTCGGCGGCGCGAAGCTGCAGCCGGTGCTCGGCGACGCGCAGTCGAAGCCGGAGATCGGCGCCGCCGAGGTGGAGAAGATGAACGAGCAAGGCGTCTCGGCGATCGTCGGCGCCTACGCCTCGGCGATCTGCCTCGCCACCACCCAGGCCGCGGCGAAATACGGCATCCCGCACGTCGTGGACGTCGGCGTGGCCGACCAGATCGTCGAGCGCGGCCTGACCAACACCTTCCGCTTCGCGCCGGGCTACAAGGTTTGCGCCACCACCGGCGTCAACGACCTCGCGGTCCTCAACGCGCTCGCCCGCAAGCCGGCGAAGACGGTCGTCATCGTCCACGAGGAGTCGCTCTTTGGCACCGGCACCGCCAACCTGCTCTCGCAGCAGCTGCCCGCGCTCGGCTTCGAGGTGAAGGAGGTGATCAAGCACGCCAACCCGACGCGCGACTTCAACAACATCGTGCTGCGCATCAAAGCGGTGAACCCGGACATCGTCATTCCGGCGAACTACTACAACGAGTACGCCCTGCTGGTGCGCACCATGAAGCAGCAGAACGTCGTGCCGAAGGCCATCTATTCGGTCCTCGGCGGCGCCGCTTCCTCGTACAAATTCGTCAAAGAATTCGCCGACTCGGCGAACGGCGTGATCGACGTCAACCACTGGTTCAACCCCAAGGACAAGCGCGCCTGGGCGCTGAAGAAGCGGGTCGACGCGATGAAAGACCAGTTCTTCACCTACGAGGTGTACCTGAACTACGAGTGCATGCACCTCCTCGCCGACGCCATCGAGCGCGCCAAGTCGACGAAGCGCGAGGACATCGTCGCGGCCCTGCAGAGCTCGACCTGGCAGCACCACTTCATGCCCTACGGGCCGACGCGCTTCGTGAACGGCCAGAACGAGGGCGCGCGGCCGCTCATGATGCAGGTGCTGAAGGGCGACATCAAAGTGGTGCTGCCCAATACCTATCGCGAGGCGGATCCGGTGTTCCCGTGGAAGGGATGAGGCGGGAGTAAGGCGCCGCCCTTGCTCGAGTTCTCGATCCTCTTCCCGTCGCTGCTGAACGGGCTCACCACCGGCGCGGTCTACGCGCTGATCGCGCTCGGCCTGACGCTGATCTACGGGGTGCTGCACATCATCAACTTCGCGCACGGCGCGGCGCTGATGATCGCGCTCTACGGGGTGTACTTCCTGCAGCGCGGCTTCGGCCTCGATCCGTACCTCTCGCTTGGGGTCATGGTGCCGGCGCTCTTCGCCGCCGGCTACCTCGCCTATCGCTTCGTGATCGGCGCGGCGAGCCACGGCAAGGACGAGAACATCCTGCTGGTGACGCTCGGCCTCGCCATCTTCCTGGAAAACCTGGCGCTCTTCCTCTGGAAGTCCGACACGCGCACCATCGAGACCGCGTACACCTTCACCACGGTGCCGATCGGCGGCGCGATGATCGCCCTGCCCAAGGTCGTGGCGTTCTTCGGCGCCGCCGCCACGGCGGCGCTGCTCCTCGTCCTGATGCGCGCCACCGACCTGGGGCGCGCCATCCGCGCCTGCGCCAGGGAGCGCCAGGGCGCGCGCCTGGTCGGCATCGACGTCGAGCACGTCTTCGCCATGAGCTTCGGCATCGGCCTCGCCTGCCTGGGCGCGGCGGCATGCTTTCTCCTGCCCGCCTATTACGTGAATCCGCAGGTCGGCAACGGCTTCGTGCTGATTGCGTTCACGATCGTGGTGCTGGGCGGCATGGGCAGCTTCGCCGGCGCGCTCGCCGGCGGCCTGCTGATCGGCGTCGTCGAATCGGTGGGCAGCCTGTGGCTCGGCGAGTCGCTCGGCCAGATCGGCATCTTCGTCATCTTCATCGCGGTGCTGCTCTTCCGGCCGCAGGGACTCTTCGGAGCGCGCGCCTGAGGCAGCTCGCGCTCGTCGCCGTGTTCGGCGCGCTGGTCGCCGTGCTCCCGCTTTTCGTGAGCTCCGGCTTCCTGCTCAATGCGGCGATCATGACGCTCTACAGTGCGCTGCTCGGCATCGCCTGGAACGTCCTCGCCGGGTTCGGCGGCCAGTTCTCCTTCGGCCATGCGGTGTTCTTCGGCACCGGCGCGTACGCCGCCGCGGTGCTCCAGGCGAAGCTCGGCTGGAACGCCTGGGCGACCGTTCCGGTGGCGCTCGCCCTCGGCGCCGCCGTAGGCGCGCTGATCGGCGCGCTCTCGTTTCGCTACGGGCTGCGCGGCTCGTACTTCGCGCTCGTCACGCTCGCCTTCGCCGAGGTGTTCCGCATCCTCGCGAACAACGTCGATTTCACCGGCGCCGGCGTCGGCATCATGGTGAAGCTCGAGCCCGGCGCAGCGAACCTGCAGTTCGCTTCCAAGGCCGGCTACCTGTACGTCATCCTCGTCTTCGTGCTCGCCGGGCTGGTGGTTTCGTGGTGGCTGAAGAGCTCCCGCTATGGCGCGTGGCTGCAGGCAGTGCGCGACAACGAGGAATCGGCGGCGGCGCTCGGGGTCGACGTGTTTCGCGTCAAGCTCGCCGCGATCGCGATCTCCGGCGCGCTGATGGCGGCGGGCGGCCTCTTCTATGCGCAGTACTTCCAGTACGTCGATCCCGGCCTCGCCTACGGGCCCTCCGTCTCGATCGAGGCGCTGCTCGGGCCGATCGTCGGCGGCCTCGGCACGCTCTGGGGCCCGGTGCTCGGCGCGCTGCTGCTGCAGCTTCTCGGCGAAGGCACGCGCGGCCTGTTCGCCAGCGCGCCCGGCGCGAGCCTCATGCTCTACGGCGCGGTGCTGATCGCCATGATCACCTTCATGCCGAGCGGCGTTCTCGGCCTCATGCGCTTCCGCCGATGACCGAGGACCTCATCCTGCAAGCAGAAAGGCTCTGCGTGCGATTCGGCGGCCTCGCCGCTGTGGACGACGCGAGCTTCGCCGTGCCGAAAGGCGGGATCGTCGCGCTCATCGGCCCGAACGGCGCCGGCAAGACCACCGTGTTCAACCTCGTCTCGGGCTTCGTGCGGCCGAACCGGGGGTCGGTACGGCTGGCCGGCCGCGATATCACCGGCCTCGCGCCGCACGTCATCTGCCGCCTCGGCCTGGCACGCACCTTCCAGATCGTTCAGCCTTTCGGCGCGCAGACGGTGCGGGAGAACATCGCCGTCGGCGCCCATCTGCATCACGCCCGCCGCGGCGCCGCGCTGCGCTTTGCCGAGGCGATTGCCGAGCGCGTCGGCCTCTCCGCCCAGCTCGACAAGCTCGCCGTCAACCTCACCATTGCCGCCCGCAAGCGGCTCGAGCTCGCGCGCGCGCTCGCCACCGAGCCGAAGCTCCTCCTGCTCGACGAGGTTCTCGCCGGGCTCAATCCGCGCGAGATCGACGAGGTCATCCCCGTGGTCCGCGGCATCCGCGACGGCGGCGTGACGGTGCTCATGGTCGAGCACGTCATGCAGGCGGTCATGCACCTCTGCGACGAAGCGTGGGTCCTCTCGAACGGCCGCGTCATCGCGCACGGCACGCCGCGCCAGGTGACCGCCGAGCCGGCGGTCATCGAGGCCTACCTCGGCCATGGCACGGCGGCGCGCATGAAGGCCGCCTATGCTTGAGGTGAGCGCCCTGCGCGGCGGCTACGGCCGGGTCGAAGTGCTGCGCGGCATAGATCTCGCGGTGCGAGCCGGCGAGATCGTCGCCCTGCTCGGCTCGAACGGCGCGGGCAAGACCACACTCAACAACACCCTGTCGGGCCTGCTGCCGCCGTTTTCCGGCACAATCCGTTTCGCGGATCGCAGCATCTCCGGCGCGCGTTACACGGAAATCGTCGCCGCCGGGCTGGTCCACGTCCCCGAAGGCCGCCGCGTGTTCCCCAATCTCTCACTGCTGGAGAACCTCGAGCTCGGCGCTTACCGCCGCGCGCGGACGGCGCGTACCCGCAATCTCGAGCACGTGTTCTCGATCTTCCCCAAGCTTCGCAGCCGCGCCGCGCAGCGCGCCGGGACGCTCTCGGGCGGCGAGCAGCAGATGCTGGCGATCGGCCGCGGCCTAATGGCCGAGCCGCGCCTGCTGGTGCTCGACGAGCCTTCGCTCGGCCTTTCGCCGGCGCTCGTCGAAGAGCTGTTCGCGCTTATTCGCCGGCTGAACGGCGAAGGCCTGCCGATCCTGCTGGTCGAGCAGAACGTCGGCCAGTCGCTGGAGATCGCGCACCGCGCCTACGTGCTCGAGAACGGCGCGATCGCGTTCCAGGGCACGCCGGCCGAGCTGCTCGCCAACGCCGAGCTGAAGCGCGCCTATCTCGGCCTATGACGCGACCCCTGACGCTCGCGCAGAAGCTCGTCGCCCACTCTGCCGGCCGGCAGAGCGTCACGCCCGGCGAGATCGTCACTTGCAAGGTGGACCTCGCGATGGTGCACGACTCGAGCGGCGCGCGGCGCCTCAAGCCGCGTCTCGAGCGCCTGGGCGCGAAGGTCTGGGACCCATCGAAAGTCGTGGTCATCACCGATCACTACCTGCCGGCGTACGACGACGAGAGCCGCCGGATCATCCAGATCACGCGCGACTGGGTACGCGAAGCCGGCGTCGACGCCTTCTACGACGAGCAAGGCATCTGTCACGTGGTGCTTCCCGAGCGCGGCCATCTGCGGCCCGGGATGTTCGCGGTCGGCGGCGACAGCCATTCGCCGACCGGCGGCGCCTTTGCCGCCTACATGTTCGGCATCGGCGCGACCGAGATGCTGGGCGTGATGGTGACCGGCGAGATCTGGCTCAGGGTCCCGCACACGATCGCCATGGAGTTCGAGGGCGCGTTGCGCCCGGGGGTCTCGGCGAAGGACGTCATGCTCTTCCTGATAGGCCGCTTCGGCATGGACGGCGGCCAGTACCAGGCGGTCGAATACCGCGGCGCGGCCATCCGCGCCTTGCCGATGCAGGAACGCATGACCCTGTGCAACATGACCGCCGAGCTCGGCGGGCAAACCGGATTGGTTTCGTCGGACGAGGTTACGCGCCAATATCTGCAAAAAGATATCGAGATCTGGGACAGCGACGACGGCGCCGACCTGCTCGCCCATCACCGCTTCGATGCCGCCGCGCTCGCTCCGCAAGTCGCCGCGCCGCATAGCCCGGCCAATGCTCGGCCGGTCACCGATTTCCGGGAACCGATCGACCTCGCCTATATCGGCGCCTGCACCGGCGCCAAGCTCGAGGACCTGCGCATGGCGGCGTCTATCCTCAAGGGACGCAAGGCAAAGTCGCGGCTGCTGGTCGCGCCGGCGAGCCTGCGCGATCAGCAGGCCGCCGAGCGCGAGGGCACGCTCGGCGTCCTGCTCGATGCCGGCGCCGAGCTGCTCGCCAATTCCTGCGGCATGTGCGCCGGCTACGGCGCACACCTGCTCGGCGAGAACACGGTCGCGATCTCGAGCACCGCTCGCAATTTCAAGGGGCGCATGGGCGCGCCCTCCGCGCAGGTGTACCTCGCTTCGCCGTACACCGTCGCGGCCTCCGCCGTGGCGGGCCGCATTGCCGATCCGCGCGAGCTCCTCGAATGAAGGCCTGGGTGTTCGGCGACAACCTCGACACCGACGCGATTGCGCCCGGCCGCTACATGAAGTTCGGCATCGAGGAGATCGCGCGGCATTGCCTGGAAGCGGTCGATCCGCAGTTCTCCAGGAATGTCAGGTCCGGAGACGCGATGGTCGCGGGGCGCAACTTCGGCGCCGGCTCCTCGCGCGAGCAGGCGCCTGAAGCGCTCAAGCATCTCGGTGTAGCGGTGCTGATCGCCGAATCGTTCGCCGGCCTTTTCTATCGCAATGCCATCAACCTCGGCCTGCCCGCCGTGGTATGCGGGCAGGCGAAGCGCATCCGCGCGGGCGACGAGCTCGAAGTGGACTTCGAAGGCGGACGCATCCGCAATCGCACGACCGGCGAAGCGCTCGCCTGCGAGCCCGTTCCGTCCTTCCTGATGACCCTGATCCGCGACGGCGGATTGCTGCCACACCTGGAGAAGCGACTTGCGCGAAAGGCTTAGCCGACCTGCCCTGCTCCTGGCGCCGGGAGTCTACGACGCGCTCACCGCGCTCCTCGCCGAGCAGGCAGGCTTCGAGGCGCTCTACCTCTCCGGCGCGAACATCGCCTACACGCGCCTCGGCCGGCCCGACATCGGCCTGGTCACCGCGAGCGAGGTGGCCGATACGCTGCAAAACATCCGCGAGCGGGTGTCGATCCCGATCATCGTCGATGCCGACACCGGCTTCGGCAATGCGCTCAACGTCGCCCGCACGGTGAAGCAGTTCGAGCGCGCCGGCGCCTCGATGATCCAGCTCGAGGACCAGGCGACGCCCAAGCGTTGCGGCCATCTCGACGGCAAGGTGCTGATCCC
>DASQYN010000128.1:0-2143 GCA_035639215.1 Burkholderiales bacterium | reverse complement strand
ACGACCACCGACAGCACGGCGACGGCGATGCCGAACAGCGAGAAGAGCTGCAGCGGCACCACCGAGAAAGCGGTCACCAGGTCGAAGTTGAGCCGCACCAGCCGGTAGAACGGATACTTCGACTCGCCGGCGGCGCGCTCTTCGTGCGCGACTTCCACCTCGCTCGGCGAGTGCGCATACGTGTAGGCGAGCGCGGGAATGAAAGTGCTCACCTCGCGCGACTGGTTGATCGCCTGGATGATGTCCTGGCAGTACGCGCGCAGCATGCAGCCCTGGTCGGTCATGCGGATCTTGGTAAAGCGCTCCCGGACGCGGTTCATGAGCCGCGAGAGCACGCGCCGTCCCCAGGAATCCTGCCGCAGGCGGCGCACGCCGCCGACATAGTCGTAGCCCTCGTCCATGCGCGCGAGCAGCTTGCCGATCTCCTCCGGCGGGTTCTGCAGGTCCGCGTCGAGCGTCACCACGCGCTCGCCCCGGCAGCGCTCGAAGCCCGCCATGATCGCGAGGTGCTGGCCGAAGTTGCCATTCAGCAGCACGACGCGCGTCACGTCGGGACGTTGCGCGAACTGCTCGCGCAGCAGCGCCGCCGAGCGGTCGCGGCTGCCGTCGTTCACGAAGATCACCTCGTACTCGAGCCCGAGCGCGTCGAGCGCCGGATAGAGCCGCGCGAACAGCGCCGGCAATCCGGCCTCTTCGTTGTACACGGGAATGACTACGGAGAGGTTCATCCTCTTGCCAGAAAAATGGGGTCTGTCCCTATTTAAGCGCTTTCCGCGCGGCGTCGCAGACGCGGTCGACGTCGCTGTCCGCCATCGCGGGGAAAAGCGGCAGGGTGGCGAGCGAGCGGCCGAGGCGCTCGGCATGGGGGAACTGGCCTTCGTGCCAGCCGAGCCGCCGGTAGAGCTTGAAGAGATGCATGGCGGGATAGTGGACGCCGACGCCGATACCGTGCTTTTTCATTTCGGCAATGAAATCGGCTCGCTGTACCCGTTCCGGTAAAGCGATCTGGAACATGTGCCAGTTCGACTGCGCGAAGTCTTCCGGCGGCAGGTCGCAGCCGAGCGAGCGGTCCCACAGCGCGAAGTAGCGCCGCGCAAGGGCCTTTCGCCGTCCGGTGAATCGCTCCAGATGGCGGAGCTGGCCGAGCCCGATGCGCGCCGCGACGTCGGTCAGGTTCCACTTGCCGCCCAGCACGTCCACCTCCATGCCGTCCTCGCCCGAGCGCACGACGCCCTGCAGGCGCAGCTTCTCGCAGAGCGGCACCAGGCTCTCGTCGGGCAGCACCAGCGCGCCGCCCTCGGCGCTGGTCACGTTCTTGTTGGCATGGAAGCTGAAGGCGACGAGGTCGCCGAAGCTGCCGAGCGGACGTCCCTGCCAGTTGGCGCCGAAGGACTGGCAGGCGTCCTCGATCACCCGCAGCTTCTTCTCGCGGGCGAGCGAATACAGGCGATCGCGGTCCACAGGCAGCCCCGCCAGGTCGACCGGAATGATGGCGCGGGTGCGCGGCGAAACGGTCTTGGCGACTTCGTCCAGATCAAGGTTGCGCGTGCGCGGGTCCACGTCGGCGAACACCGGCCGCGCGCCGACCTCGAGGACGACGTTCGCGGTGGCGACCCAGGAAAGCGGCGTGGTGATCACCTCGTCGCCTTCGCCGATGCCGGCGAGGCGCAGCGCCACCTCGAGGGCCGCGGTGCCGGAATTGAACGTGCGCACCGCGCGCCCGCGGCAGCGCTCCGAAAGCGCCGCCTCGAACGCCTTCACCTGCGGCCCGGAGGTGATCCAGCCCGAGCGCAGCACCTCGGCCACGCCGGCGATCGTCTCCTCGTCGATCAGCGGGCGCGTGAAGGGCAGGAAATCCATCGCCGCGATGATACCTAGATGGCGCTCAGGGTTTTTTCACGATCGCATAGACCGGGCCCCGCGCCATGACCTGCAGGGGGATGCCGAGCTCCCTGGAGAGCGCGTCGACTTCGTTCACCCGGATGAACGCCCACGCCTGGGGCGCGGCGGTCCACGCGCGCGCGAAGGCGTCGAGGTCCGGCACGAACTTGGCGGGGTCCCAGGCGATCTCCTTGTCGAGCTCGTCGCGGTGCATGACCATCGTCACGGTGCGCTTGAGCGTCCAGGGCATCGTGTGGTCGTA
>DASQYN010000127.1:0-4640 GCA_035639215.1 Burkholderiales bacterium | reverse complement strand
GCAGCGGGTCATAGCCTGAGCGACGAATTTGCGCCCTCCGCCGAAGCAGGTGAGGCAGCATCCCGCGCAGCGCTGCTTGACATCACGCACGGCACATTGCGCCGCTATGGCCGGGTGCAGGCGATCGTCAGGGCGCTTTCGCAGCGCGCCGCTCCGGACCCTGCCCTCGAGGCGCTGCTGTGGTGCGCGCTGTACGCGCTCGACTCCGGCCGCTACGCCGAGTACACAGTGGTCGATCAAGCGGTCAGGGCCTGCGCCATGCTCGAGCGTTGGAGCGCCAAGGGCTATGTGAACGCGCTCCTGCGCCGCTATGTGCGAGAGCGCGCCGCCATCGAGCGTCGCTTGGAGACGGATCCGACAGCGCGCTATCAGCATCCAGCATGGTGGATCGAGCTCGTACAGAACGCGTATCCGGGCGAATGGCAGGAGGCGCTTTTGCAGGGCAGCCGCGTGCCGCCGATGTGCCTGCGCGTGAATCGTCGGCGCACGAGCGTAGAGCGCTACGCGGCGCGGCTCGACGAGCTCGGCATCGCAGCGCGCGTGATCGGTCCCGAGGCGCTGCTCCTCGCGGAGCGGCTGGCGACGGAGCGCCTTCCGGGCTTCGCCGCGGGCGAGATATCGGTGCAGGACGCCGGCGCCCAGCGCGCCGCGCGCTGCCTGGACCTCGCGGACGGGCAGCGTGTGCTCGATGCCTGCGCCGCACCGGGAGGTAAGACGGCGCATGTCCTGGAAGCGGCGAAAGTGGAAATGACGGCCATCGACATCGACCCGTCGCGCGCCGCGCGGCTGGCGCGCAATCTCGAGCGGCTCGGTCTCGCCGCGCACGTGCAGGTGGCTGATGCGCTGCGGTTTGCCGAATCGTGCACCGCTTCGTTTGACCGCATCCTCGCCGATGCTCCCTGCTCCGGATCGGGGGTGGCGCGGCGTCACCCCGACATCAAATGGCTACGGCGACAGAGTGATATCGCAGGCTTTGCGGAGCGACAGAACGATCTTCTGGACGCGCTTTGGCGGCGGCTCGCCCCGGGTGGTAAATTGCTGTATGCCACCTGCTCGGTGTTTCCGCAGGAGAACGACGCCGTGGTAGAGCAATTCGCTGCGCGCCATGCCGATGCGACGCGGGCTACGCTGCCCGACGGCGCTCCGGCGCAGTGGCTGCCGAGCGCCGAGCACGACGGCTTCTTTTACGCGTTGATCGAAAAAACCGCCTGACGTGGGAGCGATGCGTGGCATCGCCTGGCTTACCGGTCTTGTCGCGCTGCTTGCCTCGTCGCTTCTGCACGCGAACGACATCGAGGTGCGCGAGGCAAGACTGCGTAGCGTCGAGGAAGGCCTGGTGCTCGACGCCGACTTCTCCTTCGAGCTGAGCCCTCGCCTCGCCGAGGTCTTGTCCAACGGCGTGCCGCTCTACTTCACGGTGAACTTCGAGCTGACGCGCCGCCGCTGGTACTGGTGGGACGAGACGGCGGCGGAGCGCGAGCTGCAGTTGCGTCTGTCCTATCACGCGCTGTCGCGCCACTACCGGCTGTCGAGCGGAACGTTGCAGCGCAGCTTCCCGACGCTCGAGGAGGCCCTCGAAGTCCTTAGGCGACTGCGCGGCTGGCTGGTGGTCGACCGGACCGTCACTTTCGCGAACGCCGATTACGACGCCGCCGTACGGATGCGGCTCGACACGGCGCTCCTGCCGAAACCGTTCCAGATCAGCGCCCTGACCAGCCGGGACCTGCATCT
Organism: Burkholderiales bacterium; assembly: GCA_035639215.1. GTDB lineage: Bacteria > Pseudomonadota > Gammaproteobacteria > Burkholderiales > SG8-39 > SCGC-AG-212-J23. Next base: position 2,909 of record DASQYN010000127.1, on the reverse strand, counting down.
CGAGTCGCCGTGGCAGCGCTTCGTGGTGCACTCGCCGCAACAGCAGCCGGCGCCGGTGGAGAGCCGCGAGCCGCGGCCGGCGGAGCGATGAAACGGCTTCTCATCTTCGGCAGCGCCATCGCGGCCGTCGGCCTCTTCCTGCTCGCCACGGCGAGCGCCGATACGACGCTGTTCGCACGCCAGTATCCCCTGCTGCTCGCCCTGAATGCGGCCCTTGCGGCGCTGCTCGCCGGCCTGGTCGCATTTCAGCTCGTCGCCATGGCACGGCGCTACCGCGCCCGCGTCTTCGGTACGCGGCTCACACTGCGCCTGCTGCTGCGCTTCGCCGCGCTCGCGGTGCTGCCCGGCATCATCGTGTACGCGGTCTCGGTCCAGTTCATCACCCGCTCGATCGAGTCCTGGTTCGACGTGAAGGTGGACGCGGCGCTCGAGGGCGGCATCAACCTCGGCCAGCAGGCAATCGACCAGATGCTGCTCGAGCTGCAGAACAAGGCGCGTGCCATGGCATTGGACCTCGCGGAGCGGCCCGCGCCGCAGGTCATGGCACAGCTCGAGCGGCTGCGCGCGCAGGCGGGCGTACAGGAAGCGGTCGTGCTCACCGCGGCAGGCCGTCTGGTCGCCAGCGCCACCGAGGACGTGACGAAGCTCGTGCCGGATCTGCCGAGCCCGGCGCTGCTTCGGCAGGCGCGCGGCAAGCGCGGCTATACCAGCGTCGACGCCGCGCAGGGCCGCTCGCTCTCGCTGCGCGCGATCGTGCCGATAGAGCCGCGCGCTCTCGCCGACGAGGTGCGTTTCGTCCAGTTGCGCGCCAGCGTGCCATCGTCTTTTGCCCGCAATGCCGAGGCGGTGGAAGCGGCGTACCGCGACTACCGCGAGCTTGCGATTTCGCGCGATGGCCTGAAGCGAATCTACGTCGTCACGCTCACCTTCGCGCTACTCATGGCGCTCTTCGTCGCCGTGGCGGCCGCGGTGACACAGTCGAACCGGCTCGCCGAACCCCTTGCTACGCTCGCGCAGGCAATGCAGGCCGTCGCACGCGGCGACTTCTCGCGGCGGGCGCCGGTCACAAGCCGCGACGAACTAGGGGTGCTCACGGAGTCGTTCAACTCGATGACGCGCCAGCTCGACGATGCGCGTCGCGTCGTCGAAGTGAACCGCGCCGCGCTCGAGTCGTCCAAATCGCGCCTGGAGAATATCCTCGCCAACCTGTCGGCCGGCGTGCTCGTTTTCGACCACCAGCTCGAGCTCTCGATCTCGAACCATGGCGCAGAGGCGATCCTCGGCGCCGAGCGAGCGGCGTTCGCCCAGCTCATGCGGGAGCACTTCCTCGAGCATGGCGGCGAACCCTGGCAGCTCGATCTGCACCTCAAGGGCACCGGCAAGACGCTGCATGCCCGTGGCGCGCCGTTGCCGCGGACTACCGGCGGCGGCTATGTGCTCGTCTTCGACGACATCACGCAGCTCATCAATGCGCAACGCGCTATCGCGTGGGCCGAGGTGGCGCGCCGTCTTGCTCACGAGATCAAAAATCCCCTCACGCCCATTCAGCTGTCCGCGGAGCGGCTACAGATGAAGCTCGGCGAGCGGCTGCCGCGCGAGGACGCGGAGACGTTGAGCCGCGCGACCAGCACGATCGTCAGCCAGGTCACCGCGCTCAAGGCGATGGTGGACGACTTCCGCGACTATGCCCGGCTGCCGGCGCCGGTTTTCGCGCCGCTCGATCTGAACCGGCTGGTGAGCGAGGTGCTCGCGCTCTACGAGCACTCGCCCGTGCCGATGCTGCGCCGGCTCGCACCCGGGCTGCCGCTGGTGTGGGCCGACGGCACGCAGATCCGTCAGGTCATTCATAATCTCGTGCAGAACGCGCAAGATGCGCTTGAGCACGAGCGCGCCTCCGCGGCGCAGGCCGCCATCGAAGTACGCACCGAGCTCGCGGGAGACCGGGTGAGGCTAGCGGTGTCGGACAACGGTATCGGCTTCCCCGAGGCGCTGATGGACCGGATATTCGAGCCCTATGTCACGACCAAGCCGCGCGGTACCGGCCTCGGATTGGCGATCGTCAAGAAGATCGTCGACGAGCATCACGGAAGCGTGGCTATTGAGAACCGACCGAGCCATGGGGCCTCGGTGAGCGTGCTGCTGCCTCTCGCGAAGGCGGCCTAGCGATGGCCCAGATCCTGGTCGTCGACGACGAAGTGGGGATCCGCGAGCTGCTCTCCGAGATTCTGGCCGACGAAGGCCATCAGGTGCTCGTCGCCGAAAGCGCCGGAGAGGCACGGCGGCTGCGCGAGCGCGGGCGGCCGGATCTCGTCCTGCTGGACATCTGGATGCCGGACACTGATGGCATCTCGCTCCTCAAGGAATGGGCGGCGAGCGGCCAGCTCACCATGCCGGTGGTCATGATGTCGGGGCACGGCACGATCGAGACGGCGGTCGAAGCGACGCGCATCGGCGCGCTCGATTTCCTGGAGAAGCCGATCGCCCTGCAGCGGCTGCTCGGCACGGTGAAGCGCGCCTTGCGCAGCCCGGAAACCGCCCCCACGCCCCAGCTCGCGCTCACGGCTCTCGGTCGCTCCGATGCGCTCGTCGAGACGAAAAAGCGCCTGGCGCAGCTCGCCCAGCTCTCGGCGCCGCTGCTCCTGCGCGGCGAGCGCGGCATGCGTCCCGAGCTTTTCGCGCAGCTAGTCGCGCCCGCGGGTGCGCCTTTCCTTTCCGGCGCCGAGCTGCTCGCCGAACCGCCGTCCGACCTGCTCGCCAGGGCCGCCGGGGGGATCCTCTTCATGCCCGACCTCACGCGGCTCGCTCGCGCCGAGCAGCGCAGCCTCGATTTCGTGCTCTCGCGCGCCGAAAAGCACAAGGTGCGGGTCACTTCCTTTTCCCCCGTAGACGTACGCAGCCTCGTGGAGAAG
>DASQYN010000126.1:0-3345 GCA_035639215.1 Burkholderiales bacterium | reverse complement strand
CTACTTCACCGTGTACGGCCCTTGGGGACGGCCCGACATGTCGGCCTACCTCTTCGCTGCGGCGATCATGGATGGCAAGCCGATCCAGGTCTTCAACCATGGGGACATGCAGCGCGACTTCACCTACGTCGACGACATCGTCGAGGGAACGCTGCGCGTGCTCGACAAGCCGGCCCGTTACGCGGTCTACAACATCGGCAACCACACGCCGGTGCCGCTGCTCGACTACATCGCGACGCTCGAGCGTGCGCTCGGCAGGAAAGCGCAGCTCGAGATGCAGCCGATGCAGCCGGGCGACGTAAAGGCGACTTACGCGGACACGAACGCGCTAGCGAAAGCCGTCGGCTTCGCTCCTTCGACGCCGCTCGAGGTCGGGCTGGCGCGCTTCGCCGAGTGGTTCAAGTCCTGGCGAGCAGACCCTCGATCGCGCGCGTGACCTGATCGACCGCAATCCGGCGGATGCAGAAGGGGTCGGCGCATTCGCTCGGCGAGCGAGCGCATTGGCGCACCCATACGAGGCGGCGACCAAAGAAATCGTCTTGGTTACGGCAGCTGACATCGGGATCCCATAGTCCCTCGAAGGGACTATCGGCCCAAAACCTTCCCGGTCCTGTGGTGATCGGCGAGCCTTGCCCATAGATCGCGACTGTCGGCACACCCACCAGTCTTGCGAGATGCGCGACCCCGGTATCCGGGCAGACCAGAAACGCGGCGCTGCGCAGTAGTTCCCAAAGCTGGGCGAGATCCAACCGTCCAACGAGCGAGGACCGGCGGCCTTCGGGATCGACCGCCTGAGCCAGCGGCTTCTCGTCTGGACCGGCGGTGAGCAACACGCGATAGCCGCGGTTCTCCGCCCAGTGCATTACGGCGCGCCAGCGGTCTGCTGGCCAATAGCGGTTTGGATTGCGGGCGCCAAGATGCAACACGCAAAGGCGGCCAGCCGGAATCTCGAAAGGCTCGAAGTGAGGCGCCGGCCATTCGCCGGGGACATAAGGTGCAGGATCGGGGCCGTCGAGCAGGCTTGCTGCGACCTCACCCCATGCCGTTGGAACCTGCGGCATGTCCTTGAACTCGTCGACCGGCCAGTCCTTATAGCTGCGCTGGTCAGGCTTCAGGGCGATGATCCACTGAGCAGCGCATGCGCGCGCCAGCCACGACCAGCGGTTATCGCCGGGCACGAGGGCAAGGTCGAAGCCTCGACGCCGATGCAGCGCGCGATGCTGCTGCAACGAACGCGGATGGAGCGGCACCGCTTCTACGCCGTAGGGCCGGGCGCCAAAAATCGGCGCATAGGCGGGCGACACCGTTACGGTAATCTCGGCGTGCGCATACATCGCCCGCGCCTTCTTCAACAGCGGTGCCAGCATTATCGTGTCACCGAAGAGCAGGTGGTGAACAATGAGCAGGCGCCTGACCGCTTCGGGCTTGCGCCTTCTTCCGAAAAACGCAAGCGCTCCCGCGCCCAGCGTGAGCGCGTAGGCCCGCGGCCAGAAGCGGCTAGCCATCGCTCATCGCCTTGCGAAAGACCTTTTCCATGCCGTCGAGCATCGCGTCGATGCCGAAGTGGGCGCGCGCATAGACGTGTCCCGCTTCGCCCATGACGCGGCGCCTTCGCTCGTCTTCCATCAGTGCCGCGAGGGCGCTCGCCAGAGCTTCGGCGTTCCGGGCCGGAACGATGAGGCCGGTCTGCCCGCGCTGCACCGCCTCTTCGATCGCCCCGACCGGCGTGCTGACGACAGCGAGGCCGCATGCCATGGCCTGCATGATGCCCTGCGGCACGCCTTCGTCGCCGTACGAGGGTAGCGTGAAGAGATCGAGGCTGTTCAGCCAGAGGGGAACGTTCTCCTGGTTGCCGACGAAGCGGACCGAGGAGGTCAGGCCTTCCGCCGCGACGCGGTGCTCCAGGTGCGCCCGGCGGGGACCATCGCCGATAAAGAGCAGTCGCCAGTCCGGGAATTTCGGCCGCAGGAGCGACCATGCGTCAAGCAGGTAGTCGTGGCCTTTCCAGTCGCGAAGCGTGGCGAGGATGCCGAGCGTCGGCTGTTCTTCGAGCCCCAGCGCTCGCCGGCATTCGCCGCGGTCGAGCGGCCGGAATACCTTCAGGTCGATGCCGGTGCGCACGGACGTGATGCGCGCCGAATCGAAGCCGTTCTCCTCGGCGAGCTGCTTTCGCAGCGACTCGCCGGTGGTCACGATATGCCGGGTCGCGGACTGGTACAGCCAGCGAGTAGGGCGGTTCCTGCCAACGGCGGTGGAAACGTGGCGTGTGCGCACGATCGGCGGCGCACGGCGCAACGCCGTGCAGGCGAGCGCGACGAGCCAGCTATCGGTGGAGCTGTGCGTGTTGATGACGTCGAACTCGCCGCGGTGCGCGGCGAGCCAGCGCGTCATGGCTGCAAGGGAGCCGAGGCGCTTCTTCTCGATCGGCAGCGCCACCGTCGGAATGCCGCGTTTCACGGCCGCGGGATAGATCTCCGCCGAGGCCGGCGTGGCGAGCGTCACCTGGTGCCCCCTGGCCAGCATGCCGTGCGCCTCGGTGAGGATACGGATCTCCTGACCACCCCAGCCGGTCGAGCTTTCCGTGTGCAGGATACGCACTCAGAGCTCGTCGATCGCGGCGAGCACGCGCTCGACGGGCAGCGTCTCCAGGCACTCGCTGCGGTTGCTTCCCCCGCAGCCGTTGATGCCGCAAGGCCGGCAGGAATGGCTGGACACGACTACGCGATGGGTGATCTGCCAGGGGCCCCATTCGATCTCCCCCGAGGGCCCGAACAATGCGACCGCGGGAGTGCCCATGGCCGAGGCGATATGCAGCGGCGCTGAGTCCACGCCGACAAAGAGCCGCGCGCGCGCCGTGAGCGCTGCGAGCTCCTTGAGGCTCAGCTTTCCCGCAAGGTTCAGCGGCGGCTCGCGTACGGCGCCGAGCACGTCGCCAAGGTACGCCGCCTCGTCGGCATTGTCGGCGCCGGTCAGGACGATCCGCTCGCCCCGTCCCTGGAGGATGTCTATCAGCTCCGCGACGCGCTTCGCCGGCCAGCACTTGAAGAGCCAACGCGATGCGGGATGCATCTGCACGAAATGCCGCGATGCGAGCCCGTGCTGCGCGAGCAACGCGTCCACCCGCTGCTCGGCCTCCTTCCCGGGCACGAGGACCACACGCCGCTCTTCCGGCTCGGGAAGAATGCCGAGGCGGCGCAGGGCGTCGAGGTTCACTTCCACGGTGTGGCGGGTGTTGCCGCGCGCCAGCGCATAGAAATGGGTGAAGCTCCCCCGCCAGAAGCCGTGCCGGTCACGCCGTTCGGCAGTCACCGCGTAGCGCGCGCCGGTGAAGCGCGTCAGCCAGGC
>DASQYN010000125.1:0-2431 GCA_035639215.1 Burkholderiales bacterium | reverse complement strand
CTCGCGCCCGCGCTCGACGGCGGCTACGCGCTGATCGGGCTCAGGCGGCCCGCCGACTTTCTCTTCCGCGCCATGCCGTGGGGCAGCGAGCGTGTCTACGCCGAGACGGCCGATCGGCTCAAGGCCTCGCAGTGGCGCCTGCGCGCGCTCGACCCGGTCGCCGATGTCGATCGCCCGGAAGACCTCGAGCGGCTCAAAGCGCTCCGCCTTTTTTCAGCCGCGCGGCGATTCGCTCGGCGATGACGCGGTAGCCGCGGGCGTTGGGGTGGATCGGATCGGACTTGAGCGACTGGTCCTTGAGAACTTCGGCGATCACGCCAGCCTCGTAGGGCACGCCGAACTCGCGCGCGATCTCGCCATAGAAAGCAGGCGGCGCGGGCAGCAGCGCCGGCTCCGGCGTGCCGACGAGGAGCACGGCGACGCCGCGGCTGCGCGCCAGCTTCACCATGGCGCGCACGTTCTGCGCCGCCTGCGCATTGCCGAGGCGGCGCAGGAAATCGTTGCCGCCGATGCACAGCACGAGAAGCTGCGGCGAGTGCTCGTCGAGCGCTGCCGGCAGCCGCGCCAGCGCCTGTGCCGTCACTTCGCCGGGCACGCCCGCGCGCACCACTTTGCGGCCGATCAGCCGCTCGAGCTGCGCCGGATAGCTCTCCTCTTCCGCCGCGCCCGTACCGTAGGTGAGGCTATCGCCGAACGCCAGCACGACGGCGTCTCTTGCAAGCGGCGCAAGCTTCGCCGGGCGGCCGCACGCCGCGGCGGCGAGGAGAAAGGCGAGCGAGAGCAGCGTGATACACTTCGCGCGCCTCTGGAGGAGGGTTTCCATGAAGATAAAAAGTCCCAAGGATTTCTGGGCCGGTCTCATGTTCGGTGCCACGGGCCTGTTCTTTTCGCTGTGGGCAATGGAGTTCTACCAGATGGGTACCGCGGTGCGCATGGGCCCGGCCTATTTCCCGGCGGTGCTCGGCTTCCTGCTGGTCGCGCTCGGCGCGATCATCATGGCCCAGTCGTTCGCCGTCGACGGGCCGGAGGTGCCGCGCTTCAACTTCCGGCCGCTCATCCTGGTCACGCTGGCAACCATCGCCTATGGCTATCTCATGAAGCCGCTCGGTATCGTGGGCGCCACGGCGGCACTCGTCTACATCAGCGCGCTCGGCGGCCATGAGTTCAGCTGGAAAGAGGTGACGATCCTGTTCGCGATCCTCATCATCGTGTCCATCGTGGTCTTCGTGAAAGGGCTGACCCTGCCGTTCCCGATCTGCCCGGACTTCATCGAAAACTGCCCGATCCACTGAAGCGCTCATGGACGTTCTCCACAATCTCGCCCTAGGTTTCGGCGTAGCGGTCTCCCCGTACAACCTTCTCTACGCGCTCATCGGCTGCCTGCTCGGCACGCTGGTCGGCGTGCTGCCTGGCATCGGCTCGGTCGCGACCATTGCCATGCTGCTGCCGATCACGTTCAACCTACCGCCGGTATCGGCCCTCATCATGCTCGCCGGCATCTACTACGGCGCCCAGTACGGCGGCTCGACCACGTCGATCCTGGTCAACATTCCAGGCGAAGCGACTTCCGTCGTCACCTGCCTGGATGGCTATCAGATGGCGCGCCAGGGGCGCGCCGGGGCGGCACTCGCCATGGCGGCGATCGGCTCGTTTTTCGCCGGCTGCGTAGCGACCGTGCTCATCGCCGTGGCGGCGCCGCCGCTCGCCGAGATCGCGCTGAAGTTCGGCCCCTCCGAGTATTTCGCGCTCATGGTGTTCGGCCTCATCGCTGCCACGGTGCTCGCGCACGGCTCGCTCGTGAAGGCGATCGCCATGGTGGTCTGGGGCCTGCTATTCGGCCTCGTCGGCACGGACGTCAATTCCGGCGTGCTGCGCTACACGTTCGGCATCCCGGAGCTTTCCGACGGCATCGGCTTCGTCATCGTCGCGATGGGCATGTTCGGCACCACCGAGATCATCCTCAACCTCGAGCTCAAGGGCGAACGCGAGGTCTTCACCAAGAACGTCACCAACCTCTGGCCGACGAAGGAGGACTTGAAGCGCTCCTGGGCGCCGGTGCTGCGCGGCACGGCCCTCGGCTCGGCGCTCGGCATACTGCCCGGCGGCGGCGCGCTCCTGTCATCGTTCGGCGCCTACTCGCTGGAGAAGAAGCTGTCCCGGCACCCGGAGCGATTCGGCAAGGGCGCGATCGAGGGCGTTGCGGCGCCCGAGTCGGCCAACAACGCCGGCGCGCAGACCTCGTTCATTCCGATGCTCACGCTCGGCATCCCGGGCAACGCCGTCATGGCGCTGATGATCGGCGCGCTGATGATCCAGGGCATCGCCCCCGGACCGCAGGTCATGAGCGAGAAGCCCGATCTCTTCTGGGGCCTCATCGCCTCGATGTGGGTCGGCAACGCCATGCTGATCGTGCTCAACCTGCCGCTCATCG
>DASQYN010000124.1:0-6183 GCA_035639215.1 Burkholderiales bacterium | reverse complement strand
AGACGCGAAGCATGGGCAACCCCGTAGTCGCGGGTTGATCCTCGTCAAGAAGGCCCCGCTGAAGCGGCGGCATGCTGGTCGCGGGCTTCTTCAAGAAGGTCGGCCGACATGGATCCGGTCCGGATACGTAGATCGATCGCGCTTGCCGCGGCGCTTGCCGCCGCCGGCTGCGTGAGCCAGGGCAACTACGACAAGCTGGCACAGGAAAAGAACGGCGAGATCGCGGCGCTGCAGCTCGAGCAGAAGCGGCTCGACGGAGAGACGCGCAAGCTGCAGGAGCAGGTGAAGGCGCTCGAATCGCAGCGCGCGGCGCTCGAGCAGGAGCGGGCGACGCTGCAGCAGGAGCGAACGTCGCTCCAGCAGGAGACGGCGCAGCTCAAGGCCGCCAACGAGCAGACCAATGCGCAGTACACGGCCCTTGTCGGCAGCCTGAGCGAGGAGGTGAAGAAAGGCGAGCTGCAGGTCCGCCAGTACAAGGACATGCTGACCGTCGACGTCGCCGAGCAGGTGTTCTTCGACTCGGGGCGCGCGGCGCTGAAGGCCTCCGGCCGCTCGGTGCTCGAGAAGGTCGCCGGCGCGCTGAAGGGCTATGACGACAAGGTGATTCGCGTCGTCGGCCATACCGACAACGTGCCGATCGCCAAGGCGCTGCAGCAGGTGTTCCCGTCCAATTGGGAGCTCTCGGTGGCGCGCGCGACCACCGTGGTGCGCTACCTGCAGAGCGCAGGCGTCCCCCCGGAGCGCATGATGGCCTCGGGCCGCGCCGAGTACGAGCCGGTGGCCGACAACGCGACGGAGGAAGGCCGGAGGAAGAACCGGCGCATCGAGATCATCCTGCTCAATCGCGACCTGGTTCACGAAACGACGCCGGCTAAGCAATAAGGGCTAGGATTTCTGCCGCGTCCGCCGGGTCATACCGGCATGGCGCGGCACGCGATCCTGCTCGTTGCTCTCGTCCTTGCCGCCTGCGACGGGGATGAGACGAAGCAGCTTGAAAAGGCGCGCTCCTGGCGCGCCACGGCGGTCCTCGTCGCCGAGGACTGGACGCGGGGGGAGGTCCCTTCGGCCTATGCCCGCGATGCGCTGAAGAAGGCCGCCGACCAGCTCGCGCCGGGGCCGTCTCCGCAGGCGGCAAGGCAAGCGGCCGATCTCGGCGTCGCGGTGGCGCGCGACGATCGCGCCGCGGCGCGGCGGCTTATCGGCGAGCTGCGCCGATGAAGAAGCTGCTCGGCGTCGCGCTCGGCATCGTCACCAGCATCGGCGGCTTCCTCGATGCCGGCTCGATCGCCACCTCCGCTCAGGCCGGCGCCGCGTACGGCTACGCGCTTCTGTGGCCGGTGCTGCTCGGCACGGTATGTGTGATCTTCCTGGTCGAGATGGCGGGCCGCTTCTCGATCGTGAGCGGGCAGACCATCACCGACGCGGTGCGCAAGCGCTTCGGCTTCGCCGCGTTCATCGTGCCGTTCGGCGCCACCCTGCTGGTCAACCTGCTGGTGCTCGCCTCCGAGCTGGGCGGCGCGTGCGTCTCGCTGCAGCTTATCACCGGCATCGGCTTCCAGGCCTGGGCGATTCCCGTCGCAGCGCTGGTAGGGGCGCTGCTCTGGCTCGGCAGCTTCGACGTGATCGAGGACGGGACTGCGCTGCTCGGGCTCGTCACGCTCGCTTTCGTCGTCGCCGTCTTCACGCTGGGCGCCGAGCCGAAGGGCCTCGTCGCCGGCCTGGTGCCGCGCCTGCCCGCGCAGCAGCCGGTGCACTATTTCTTTCTCGCGGTGAGCATCGTCGGGGCGACCATCGCGCCTTACCTCTTTCTCTTCTATTCGTCGGGAGCGATCGAGGACAAGTGGGACAGGAGCTACCTGCTGCGCAACCGCTGCATCGCCGTGCTCGGCATGTCTTTCGGCAGCCTGATCGCCATGGCGGTGATCGTCGTCGCCGCGCTGACCCTCCAGCCGCACGGCATCCGGGTCGAGACCTACGAGCAGGCCGCGCTGATGCTGGTGCCGGCGTTCGGCAGATGGGGCGTGCCTCTCTTCGTCGCCTCGCTCGGCATCGCCTGCCTCGGCGCGGCGCTCGAGCTCTCGCTCGCGACGGCGTATTCGGTGGCGCAGGCCTTCGGCTGGAACTGGGGAGAGGACGTGAAGCCGCGCGAGGCGACGCGCTTCGTCGCGACCTACACGCTCTTCATCGCCGCGGCGGCGCTCGTCGTGCTGGCCGGGCTCGACCCGATGAAGCTCACGCTCTTCTCCATGGCGGTCACCGCCGTCGTCCTGCCGCTCAGCGTCGTACCCTTCCTGGTGCTCATGAACGACCGGCGCTTCCTTGGCGAGCACGTCAACGGGCCGATCTCCAATGTCGTGGTGCTCGTCAGCATCGGCCTCGCCGCGCTCATCGCCCTGGTGGCGATTCCGCTCGAGATCTTCGGCTCGCAATGAGCGACCCGCGCACGATCCCGCTGATACGCGACGTGCTCGATGCGCAGGTGCTCGATCGCCGCGACCGGGCGATGGGCAAGGTCGACGGCATCGCGCTCGAGCTGCGCGAGGGCGCGCCGCCGCGCGTCGCCTATCTGGAAATTGACGGCGCCGCGGCCTGGCGGCGCCTCGGCGAGCGCTTCGGCCGCTGGGCGCGGCGCACGGCGAAAAGCTGGGGTGGGGAGCCCTACCGCTTCACCTGGAAGGACGTGCGCGAGCTCACGGTCCATGTCGCGCTCGACGTCGATGCCGAGCGCAGCAGCGCGTTCGCGCTCGAGCGCTGGCTGCGCGAGAGGATGCGATGGCGCTGGTGAGGCTCGAAGACTTCCTCGGCCGCCCGGTGCACGACGCCGAAGGCCGCGAGATCGGCCGCTTGCACGAGGCGCGGGCGCGCCGCGACGGCGACCACCTCGTCGTCGTCGACTACCTTGTCGGCCCTGCCGGCTGGCTCGAGCGCTTCTCGCTCGCCGGGATCGGTCGGGACGTGCTCGGCATCTTCGGCCTTGCGCGCTCGCGAGGCTACGTGGTGCCGTGGCAGCGCATGGACCTCTCGCAGCCCGGCAGGCCGCGCTGCACCTGCGGCGCCGACCAGCTCGAGCGATTCGGCTGATTACTTCTTTTTGCGCCGGCCGCTCTTGCGACCGCCCTTGCGGCTCGCCGACTTGCCGGCGTTCGAGATCGCGGCGGCGCGCGACTTCGACATGCCCTTGCGTTTGAGCGCCTTGTACTTGCGCTTGTTCTTGATCGATTTGCCAGCCATCACTCTCTCCTCACGGGATGCGATGGCATCACACTAGTCGCGCTGCGTGAAAAGCGTTCCTTCAGCGCAGTGCTTCCAACAGCGCAGGATAGATCTTCGGCGTTGCCGCACTGATGTCACCGGACTCGAGATAGGTCTGCTCGCCCGTCAGATCGCCGACCAGGCCGCCCGCCTCGGCGATCAGCAGCGCGCCGGCCGCCATGTCCCACGGCGAAAGGCCGAGCTCCCAGAACGCATCGAGCCGGCCGCACGCGACGTAGGCGAGGTCGAGCGCCGCCGCGCCGGCGCGGCGCACGCCGGCGCAGGTCTTCATCAGGGTCTGCAGCTGGCGCGTATAGAGCTCGAGGCGCGTGAGCTCCTTGAAGGGAAAGCCGGTGCCGACGAGCGCCTCGGTGAGCCGCGTGGCCTTCGAGACGCGGATGCGCCGGTCGTTGAGGAAGGCGCCGCGGCCTCTCGACGCGGTGAAGAGCTCGTTGCGCACGGGGTCGTAGACCACCGCGTGGGCGAGGGCGCCGCGGCTGCGCACCGCGATCGAGACGCAATATTGCGGAAAGCCGTGGATGAAGTTCGTCGTGCCGTCGAGCGGGTCGATGACCCACACCGTCTCGGCGTCGCCACCGGTGCTGCCCGATTCCTCGCAAAGGAAGCCGTGCTCGGGATAGGCCTTGCGCACCGTCTCCATGATCGCCTGCTCCGAAGCCTGGTCGACCTGCGTGACGAAGTCGTTGACCTGCTTCGAGCGCACATTGAGCGCGCCGCCTTCGAGCGTCGCGCGGTTGATGATCGAGCCGGCGCGGCGCGCGGCGCGGATGGCGATGTTCAGGACGGGGTGCATTGGACGAATTCGGGGTCAGGGTCACAATTACGGACGCAACGCTCGAGGAATTGTGACCCTGACCCCGAATCCGCATTCTATTCGCTTCGTGCTCTGCCGCCCGAGCCATCCGGGCAACATCGGCGCGGCGGCGCGGGCGATCAAGACGATGGGCTTCCACGATCTGCGCCTCGTCGCGCCCGAGCGCTACCCTGCGCCCGAGGCGCAGTGGATGGCGACCCATGCTTTCGACGTTCTGGAAAAAGCGCTCGTTCACGGGACGCTGGAGGAGGCGATCAAGGACTGCAGCCACGCTTTCGCGCTGTCGGCACGTCCGCGCGAGTGGTCGCCGCAGGTGTTCGACGTGCGCACGGCCGCCGGCCGCGCCATGGAGATGGATGCGCCGGTGGCATTCGTGTTCGGCAACGAGACGGCCGGGCTGACCAACGAGGAGGTGTTCGCCTGCCAGTCGCTGGTGCACATCCCGGCGAACCGCGATTTCAGCTCGCTCAACCTTGCCCAAGCGGTGCAGGTCGTGGCCTACGAGCTGCACATGGCGGTCGACGTGGCGGTGCCTTTCTCGCGGGTGGAGAAGGCGGCCAGCGTCGAGGATCTCGAAGGTCTCTACGCGCATCTGGAGGAAGCGGCGATCAAGAGCGGCTTCATGACGCCCGCGTCGCGACTCCAGGAACGATGGCGGCGCCTCTTCTCCCGGGTGCCACGCATGGAACGGGAGGAGGTGAACATCCTGCGGGGCCTGCTGAAAGCCTTACTAAAATAGTCGGAAACACCTACAATCCGCGCATGCGAGGAACGCTTTTTTCGAGGTTGCGCAGCGACATCGCCTGCATCCTCGAGCGGGATCCCGCGGCGCGCAGCACGTGGGAGATCCTGACGTGCTACCCCGGGCTTCACGCCATCTACATCCACAAGCTGGCGCGCTGGTTCTGGCTGCGCGGCCTGCGCTGGCTCGGCCGTTTCACCTCGCACGTCGGCCGCTGGCTGACCGGGATCGAAATCCACCCGGGCGCGAAGATCGGCTCCTGCGTATTCATCGACCACGGCATGGGCGTGGTGATCGGCGAGACCGCCGAGGTGGGCGACGGCTGCACGATCTACCAGGGCGTGACGCTCGGCGGGACCACGCTTTACCGCGGCACCAAACGCCACCCGACCCTCGGCGCCGGCGTGGTGGTCGGGGCGGGCGCCAAGATCCTTGGCGGCTTCACCGTCGGCGACGGAGCGCGGATCGGCTCAAACTCCGTCGTCGTCAAGGAAGTGCCGCCGGGCGCCACGGTCGTCGGCATCCCGGCGCGCATCGTCCAGGACCAGGACTCGAAGCAGGCCGAACGTTTCGCCGCGTATGCGGTCGTCCAGGAAAACGACGATCCCTACGCCAAGGCCATCCAGCAGCTGGTCGAGCATTCGCAGGAGCTCGAGCGCACGGTCCGGCAGCTGCACGAGAAGCTCTCCGATTTGGAGCGCGACGCCGATGCGGGGCGCGAGTCGCTCCGCGCCGTGAAGTAGCGAATCAACTCTCTGTTTCCAAATGGAACTAATGTTGACCGTTTCTGTCGGACTTTGGTATACTTGACTGCGTTAATCGGGTATCAAGGACACACATGAGACTCACGACGAAAGGCAGGTTCGCGGTTACGGCCATGGTCGATCTGGCCATGCGGCAGAACCGCGGGCCGGTCACGCTCGCGGCGATCAGCGAGCGGCAGCACATCTCGCTTTCCTATCTGGAGCAGCTGTTCGGCAAGCTGCGCCGCGCCAAGCTCGTCTCGAGCGTGCGCGGCCCGGGCGGTGGCTACAACCTCGCGCAGGCGCCGCAGGCGATCACGGTGGCGCAGATCGTCACAGCGGTCGACGAGCCGCTCGACGCGACGCAGTGCGGCGGCAAGGAGAACTGCCACGACGACCGCCGCTGCATGACGCACGACCTGTGGGCGACGCTGAACGAGAAGATGTACGAATACCTCTCCTCGGTGACGCTCGCCGACCTGGTCGCGCACACGAACGGCAAGCCTGTCGCGGTGATCAAAGATTTTCGCGAAAAGGAAAAGGTAGCCGCATGAAGCCGCGGGAAAGGCAAGTCGCCGCATGAAGCTGCCCGTCTACCTGGACTATTCCGC
>DASQYN010000123.1:0-2040 GCA_035639215.1 Burkholderiales bacterium | reverse complement strand
GGGCGCGCGCATCACGTCCTCGCCGAAGCCGAGCGCGCGCCAGAGGTGGTGCGTCAGGTGCGGCGCGATCGGCGAAAGCAGCCGCAACAGGATCGACAGCCCCTCCCTGGAAGTGTCGTCCCACTCGTCGAGCCGGTCGAGCGCGTTCAGGATCTTCATGCACGCCGAGGCGACGGTGTTGAACTTCTGCCGCTCGATGTCGTCGTTCGCCTTGCTCAGCTCGAGGTGGATCTGGTAGCGCACCTTGCGGTCTGCGCCAGCGGCCGGCCTCGCCCTGGAGAAGCGCGCCGAGAAGTCCCACACCTTGCGCAGGAAGCGGTACGAGCCGTCGACGCTCTCGTCGCTCCATTCCAGCGTGTTGGTCGGCGGCGAGGCGAACATGGTGTAGAAGCGCGCAGTGTCGGCGCCGTACTTGTCGATCAGGTCCTGCGGGTCGACGCCGTTGTTCTTCGACTTCGACATCGTGCCGATGCCGTCGTACACCACGGGCACGCCGTCGGCGGTCCGCTTCGCGGAGAGGATCTTGCCCTTGGCGTCGCGCTCGACCGTGACATCGGCCGGGTTCACCCACTCGCGCCGGCCGCCCGCGTCGGTGTAGTAGCTTTCGGCGAGCACCATGCCCTGGGTGAGCAGGTTGGTGAAAGGCTCGGAGACCCCGGGCATCAGGCCCTCGTCGCGCATCACGCGCTGGAAGAAGCGCGAATAGAGAAGGTGCAGGATGGCGTGCTCGATGCCGCCGATGTACTGATCGACGGGCATCCAGTAGCGGGCGCGCTCGTCGACCATCGCCTGGTCCTGCCCGGGGCAGCAGAAGCGCGCGAAGTACCACGACGAGTCGACGAAGGTGTCCATGGTGTCGGTCTCGCGCTTCGCCGGCTTTCCGCACGAAGGACAGCTCGTTTCGTAGAACTGCGGCATCCTCGCGAGCGGATTCCCCGTGCCGTCGGGAACCAGATGCTCGGGCAGCTTCACCGGCAGCGCTTCGTCCGGAACCGGCACGTCGCCGCAAGCGGGGCAGTGCACGATCGGGATCGGACAACCCCAGTAGCGCTGGCGTGAGATGCCCCAGTCGCGCAGCCGCCACTGCACCTGCTTCTCGCCGAGCTGCTTCGCCTGCAGATCCGCCGCGATCGCATCCACCGCCGCCTGATAGGCGAGCGCGTCGTACTTGCCCGAGTTGACGCAGCGGCCGTGCTCCTTGTCCTCGTACCAGGGTTGCCAGTGCCGGGCGTCGAAGGCCGCGTCGCCCACCGCGATCACCTGCTTGATGGGCAAGCCGTACCTCAAGGCAAAGGCGAAATCGCGCTCGTCGTGCGCGGGCACGCCCATTACGGCGCCTTCCCCGTAGCCCATCAGCACGTAGTTGCCGACCCACACGGGAATCTTCTCGCCGCTCAGCGGGTGCGAGACGAAAAGGCCGGTGGCGACGCCCTTCTTCTCGATCTGCGCGAGCTCGGCTTCCATCACCGCGCCGCGCTTGCACTCCTCCACGAACGCCCTGACTTCAGGATTTCGTTCCGCGGCAAAAGCGGCAATCGGATGCTCGGCGGCGACCGCCATGAAGGTCGCGCCCATCAGCGTATCGGCGCGCGTGGTGAATACCCAGAGAACGCTCTGTCGAGCGTTCAGCTCATAAGGAAAGCCGATGCGCACGCCTTCCGAGCGGCCGATCCAGTTCTTCTGCATCAGCTTCACCTGCTCGGGCCAGCCGGGCAGCTCGTCGAGCGCCGAGAGCAGCTCCTCCGCATAGGCGGTGATGCGCAGGAAGTACATCGGGATCTCGCGCTTCTCGACCAGCGCGCCGGTGCGCCAGCCGCGTCGCTCGATCACCTGCTCGTTGGCGAGCACCGTCTGGTCGACCGGGTCCCAGTTGACGATGCCGGTTTTCTTGTAGGCAAGGCCCTTGCTGAAGAGGCGGGTGAAGAGCCATTGATTCCAGCGGTAGTACTCGGGCCTGCACGTGGCGAGCTCGCGCTCCCAGTCGAGGGCGAAGCCGAGGCTCTTCAGCTGCGCTTTCATATAGGCGATGTTGTCGTAGGT
>DASQYN010000122.1:0-5728 GCA_035639215.1 Burkholderiales bacterium | reverse complement strand
GGCAGATACCAGGCGACCAGGCGCCAGTCGATGTACTTCCAGAAGAACGCCATGCGCGCCGGGCCGGCCATCAGGCTCGCCACCGTGACCACCGGAGCGACCGCGTGCCCGCCCAGGAGCGTGCTCGTCGCGGCGATGAGCAGCATGCTGCCGCCGCCCGCGGCGAGCGTGCTGACCGCCCAGGCGGCAAAGCCGGCGGCGAAGAGGGCGAGGGCGACGGCGTCCGGCACTTCCGTTTTTCCTACAGCAAGTTTAGGCGAGCGCCGATACCATTCGCCTCGCCTTCGTTTTAGGGTGGCGACGAAGGGAGATCACGCACATGGATCGGGAAGAAACGCTGCTCCACGAGCTCGAAAGGCTCGATCGGCTGCACCAGGATTTGCAGCTCGACGACGAGGTCGCGGGCGAGGACACCGGGATGGAAGTCGAGCTGCTCGAGGCGCGCGTCAAAGCGGCACGGCTGGCCGGCGCGTAAGCGCCCGCTCGGCGAGCAGCTCGCGTAGCGTCTCGAGCTCGGTCGTCTTGTCGAAGAATTCCACTGCGCCCATGCGCAGGGCGCGGCGCCGGTAGGGTTCCGAGGCATAGTTCGACAGCACGTAGAAGTCGATGCCGGGCTCGCGCCGGCGCACTTCGCGCAGCACGTCCAGCCCCGCGCCTTCTTCCAGCCTCAGGTCGAGCAGCACGACGTCGGGCAGCTTTTCCAGGATGGCGGCGATCGCCGCCCTCGCCTTCGAAGCATGACCGACGACGCGCATGGCCTCGAGGCCTTCGAGCATGCCGGTCAGGCGGCGGCGACTTTCCGGCGAGGCGTCGACGAAGAAGACATCCATTGGGTAAACCATTCCGCGGCGAGCCGCGCGACTTCCTCCAGCGTTCCGGGCTCCTCGAAGAGGTGCGTGGCGCCCGGCACGAGCACCATCTCGCGCGGGCAGCTCATCAGGTCGAGCGCCGTCTCGTTCAGCTCGATCACTCCGTGGTCTTCGCCGCCGACGAGGAGCAGCGTCGGCGCCTGCACGCCCTTCAGCGCCGCCTCTCCCGCGAGGTCGGGCCGGCCGCCGCGCGAGACGACGGCGCGCACCGTGTCGGGTGTCGCGGCGGCGACGCGCAAGGCGGATGCGGCGCCCGTGCTCGCGCCGAAGAGGCCCACCGGCAGTCGGCGCGTCGCGGCCTGCCCGGCGACGAAGCGAACTGCTTGACCGAGCCGCTCGGTGAGCAGCGCGATATCGAACCGGTTCTCGTAGCGCCGTTCCTCCTCGACGGTGAGCAGATCGAGGAGCAGCGTGCCGATGCCGGCACCGCGCAGCTCCCGCGCGACGTACTGGTTGCGCGGCGAATGGCGGCCGGAGCCGCTGCCGTGCGAGAACAGCACCACGCCCAAGGTGGCCATCGACGGCAGGAGAAGCTCGCCCGCGAGCTGCACCTTCCCGGCGGCTATCGAGACTTCGCTCATCGTGCTATTGGACTCCCAGCGGCGCCGCCAGCCCTTGAGGGACGTCAAAGCCCCTTCAGTGACGCCTGCGCGCGAACGTCCGGCCGCGCAGCAGCTCGCGCGCTTCCGGCGCCTCGTCCATCAGCTCGATGAGCGGCACGGCGATCTCGCCGAGCAGCTCGCGCGCGTCGCCGGTCCAGGGGAACGTTTCCACGTTCGCTAGCACCAGCTCGTTCTCGAGCTGCACGTTGCGCGGGGTCGCGCCCTCCGCGTCGAGCTCCTCCACCGAGAAGCCCACCAGCGCCGGCAAGCGCTCGAAGAGCTGCGCCATGACGTCTTCAAGCTGTGATTCGACGGGTCTCATGGCACTCACGGTAGCGCTGCACTCGTGTCGCGGCTATCAGCCAGCTCCGGTTCCGGCCGTGGGAATGGGCCGTTTTCCGCTATAGGAAAAACGGAAGCCGTCTTCAGCGTCGCGAGATCGGCTTCCGAGAGCGTCTCCTTCTCGAGCAGCCGCTGCGCGCCGCGCTCGAGCGTGCCCTTCTGCCGCTTCAGGACGCCGAGCGCCTTGTCGTGCGCGGCGGCGACGATCTCGCGCACGGCGAGGTCGATCTCGCGCGCGGTGGCCTCGCTGTACTCGCGCCGGCTCGTTGGCAGCGCGACGCCGGGCAGGAACGGCGAGCGCTCCTCCTCGTAGGCCACGTCGCCCAGCGCCTTCACCATGCCGAAGCGCATCACCATGCTGCGTGCGATGTCGGTCGCCTTGACGAGGTCGTCGGCGGCGCCGGTGGAAAGATGCCCGAAGCAAAGCTCCTCCGCGGCGCGGCCGCCGAGCAGCACCGCCATCTTGTTTTCCAGCTCGTCGCGCGTCATGACGAAGCGGTCTTCGGTCGGCCGCTGGATCGTGTAGCCCAGCGCGGCCACGCCGCGCGGGATGATCGACACTTTGTGCACCGGGTCGGTGCCGCGCAGCGCCATGGCGACGAGCGCGTGGCCCATCTCGTGGTGCGCGACGATCAGCCGCTCCTGCGGGTTGAGCACGCGGTTCTTCTTCTCCAGCCCGGCGACGATGCGCTCCACGGCGCGCGTGAAGTCGTCGAGCGTGACGTCCTCGCCGGCGCGGCGCGTGGCGAGCAGCGCCGCCTCGTTCACCAGGTTGGCGAGATCGGCGCCGGAGAACCCGGGCGTAAGCGCCGCCACCTGTTCTGGGTCCACGTTCTTGGCCAGCCTGATTTTTTTCAGGTGAACGGCAAGGATCTGCACGCGGCCTTTCTTGTCCGGGCGGTCGACCAGCACCTGGCGGTCGAAGCGTCCGGCGCGCAGCAGCGCCGGGTCGAGGATCTCGGGCCGGTTGGTCGCCGCGAGCAGCACCACGCCGGTCGAGGGATCGAAGCCGTCGAGCTCGGCGAGCAGCTGGTTCAGCGTCTGCTCCTTCTCGTCGTGGCCGCCCAGGCCGAAGGTGCCGCGTGCGCGGCCGAGCGCGTCGAGCTCGTCGATGAAGATGATCGCCGGCGCCTTGGCGCGCGCCTGTTCGAACAGGTCGCGGACCCTCGCGGCGCCGACGCCGACGAACATCTCGACGAACTCGGAGCCCGAGATGGAAAAGAACGCCACCCCTGCCTCGCCCGCGACGGCGCGCGCGAGCAGCGTCTTGCCGGTTCCGGGCGGGCCCACGAGGAGGATGCCCTTCGGAATGCGCGCACCGAGCCGCCCGTACTTCTTGGGGTCCTTGAGGAACTCGACCACTTCCTGGAGCTCGGCCTTCGCCTCGTCCACGCCCGCAACGTCGGCGAAAGTGACGCCGGTGCTCGCCTCGACGTACACCTTGGCCCGGCTCTTGCCGATGCTCATCAGCCCGCCGAGGCCGCCCTGCTGGCCGATGCGCCGCGCGAGGAAGTACCACAGGCCGAAGAACATGAGCGCCGGTACGATCCACGACAGCAAGTCGCGCAGGAACGTGCTCTCCGGCGCCTGGGTGACGGGAACGCCGTATTTCGAGAACCGCTCCGCCAGCGCCGGGTCGACGCGGTTGGCGATCACCGTGGTCTTGCGGCCTTCGGGCTGCTTCAGCTTGCCCACCACCTGCCGCTCGCTGACCGTCACCTCGGCGATGCGCCCCTCGGCCAGCATCCGCTCGAACTCGCTGTAAGGCAGCATCTCCAGGGTCTGCGCCGCCTGCCACCATTGCACGCCGAGCATGACCGCGACGGCGAGCACGATATAGACAAGGTTGAAGCGGGTGCGCTTCTCGAGCGGCATGCGGTCAGGCTACCGGGGGGACCCGCATCCGGGTTGATGGAGATCAACCCGGGCAGCCCGAAAAGCGCCATGCTTCACGCCATGAACGTCGGAGAAATCTGCAACCGGGAAGTCGTCTTCACCTATCGCGGCACGCCGATCGTCGAGGCGGCCAAGCTCATGCGCGAGCATCATGTCGGCAGCCTGGTGGTGGTCGTCGACCGGCTTTCCGAGCGCGTGCCGGTCGGCATCGTCACCGACCGCGACATCACCGTCGCGGTGATCGCCAAAGGGTTGGACCCCAGGACACTCACCGTTGGCGACGTGATCTCGGAGGAGCTGCTCAGCGTGCGCGAGCAGGACAGCCTGGCCGACGCACTGCGCGTGATGCGCAGCCGCGGCGTGCGCCGCCTGCCGGTGCTCACGAAGAGCGGCGCGCTCGCGGGGATCGTGACGATCGACGACCTGCTCGAGCTCGTTGCCGAAGAGCTCGACGGCTTCGTCGCCATCGTCGGCCGCGAGCGCGTTCGCGAAGCGCGGGCGCGCCAGTAGCCATGCCGGCGGGGCATATGGATTTCGGCCTCGAGGCGCCGGCGCGGTCGCGAGCGCTCGCGCTGCCGCCCCCGAGCGAGCAGGGCCGCGTGACGCTCCTCGAGGCGCTCAAGGCGCGCCATAGCTCGCGCGAGTTCGACGCCAGGGAATTACCACTCCAGGTGCTGAGCGACCTGCTGTGGGCGGCCTTCGGCATCAACCGGCCGAAAAGCGGCGGGCGAACCGCGCCTTCCGCGCACGACTGGGAAGAGATCGACATCTACGCCGCGCTGGCGAAGGGCACCTTCGTCTACCGCGCGAGGGAGCATGCGCTGCTTCACATTTCCGACCAGGATCTGCGTCGCGGCACGGGCGTCCAGTCTTTCGCGGCGCAGGCACCGCTCGACCTCGTGTACGTCGCCGATCTCTCGCGCATGACCCAGGCCTCGGAAGAGGAAAAGCGCTGGTATTCCGGCCCGGACGCCGGGTTCATCGCGCAGAACGTCTATCTCTTCTGCGCCTCGGCGGGGCTCGCGACGGTCGTGCGCGGCATGGTGGATCGCGTCCCCCTCGCCAGGAAGCTGGGCCTCAGGCCGGAGCAGCAGATCATCCTGGCCCAGACGGTCGGTTATCCGGCCTGAGCCCGTAGTGCTCCAGATAATGGAGCACGAAGTTGCCCGCAAGCACGAGCGTCGTCACGACGCCGGCCCACAGCACGAGTCCGAGGCCGGCCAGCACGCCGATCGCGGAGGAGCACCATACCGTGGCTGCGGTATTGATGCCGACGACGGTGAGGCCGCGCTTGATGATCACGCCGGCGCAAAGGAATCCGACGCCGGTCACCACCTGTCCGGCCACCCGCGCCGGGCCGGTATCGTCGCCGACGAGGAGCGAAGCGACGACATACGCCGCCGAGCCGAGCGAGACGAGCGCATTCGCATGCAGCCCGGCGACGTGGCCGCGCAGCTGACGTTCGAAGCCGACCAGCGCGCCGAAGACGAGCGCCGCGACGAGGCCGATCACCAGGGAAAGGTCGAGAGACGGTGCCGGGCCGAGCAGGTCCACGATCAGAAAACCATGACCTTGTCGGCCCATTGCGTCCAGCGCGTAAGCTCGTCCATCGAGCTGCGGTGAGCGCCGGCGAGGAGCTCGCCGTCCTTGACCGCGCGCGCATCCATGCAGGTGCCGCACACGCCCAGCCCGCCTTCCGTCCGCGCTACGCGATCGCGCATGTGCTCGACGTTATAGAAGCCCTGCGGCACGCGCTGGCCGGCCTTCGCGCAGGACACCGCGTCGCCGAGGAGAAAGAGCCGCACCTGCTCGCCTTCGCTGCGCGACAGCGCCGCGGCGAGGCGCAAGGCGTTGTAGCAGCGCTCGCTGCCGTACGGCGGATCGTTCAGGATGAAAAGCGTCTTGCCCATGGCAGCAATGTTGCTGTATCTGCCTGGCGCGGCGCTTGCGCGTGATCAAACTCAGGACCGGGCGATGGCGCGCTGCCGCCGTACGAGATTCAGCCCCGCGAAGCCGCCC
>DASQYN010000121.1:0-2169 GCA_035639215.1 Burkholderiales bacterium | reverse complement strand
TGATGAGCCAGATGGCGGCGGTAAGGCCTGCCCACGCCGACGCGTAATGAACAACCGGCGCGCGGAGCGACTGCTGCGCTGCCGGCGGCGGACTCGCTGCGGGGACGGAAACCGGCGGCCGGCGGGTGTCGGCGATCTCTCCAGGTGTGGCACGCCACGCGGCAATCCAGGTGAAAGCGAAGAGCAGCGGAATGGTGACGTCGCCGGCGCGTCCGGGAATGCGACGCTGCGCGAGCTCGAGCACCAATGCGCCGACCACGACCAGCAGCCCGCCAAGCCATGCCGTCGCGCGCCGGCCGCCTGCACTTGCCGCATATCTTGCGGCCCAGGCGAGGGCGACGCAGATGCCGATTGCGTCGAGCAGCGAAGCGATCCCATGCGTCGTGTTGATCATGTGGCCGCGGAAGGGAACCCAGTTGAACGGGTAGAGCCTTGCGGGCGGCGCACTGACCGTCTCCGCGATGCAGAAGCCCGCGAACAGGAGAAAGAAAGCGAGGTATCCGCGCCTTCTCGGCGGCGCGCTGGCCAGCAGGCTGGCGAGCAGCACGCCGGCTATGCCACCCATAACTCCCTCGGCGGTAAGCGTGAGCCCGACGATCGGCACCCGCGCGAGAAGCACGAACGCAGCGAAGAGGATCAGGACCAGGCCGCCCCGCTTATCGGGACGGACGATCGAGCGCAGGATCAGGCCGAATGCGGACCATGACAGCGCTTCCGAAAGCGCGAGCCATAGAGAGACCGAATGCGGGGCTTTGAAGGCAGCGGCAAGCGGCGCGAGGCTAGCGCGGAACTTGCCGACATCCAGGGAGGGGACGAAAGGCACGAGCCGGGACAATGCCCAGGCCGACAGGCCGATCACGGCGAGGTCGGCAAGGACTCCCTTTGCCAGCCAGTTCGTTCGCAGTTCCCGCACCCATCGCGCGGGCTGGCCGTCGCCTACTGCCGCAACCGCGGCAAGCGCACCGAGCGCGGTGCCGGCGGTATTCATGAGCAGATCGAGATTCGATTGCACTCGGCTCGGCAGGAATGCCTGCACGAGCTCCACCGCGACGCTGAGCGCCAATCCCGCCGCCGTCGCGGACAACACCGCGGCCAGCGGAGGCATCGAACGGCGCAGATGCCGGCATATCAGCAAACCGAGCGGCACGTACGCGAAGAGGTTGGTGAACAAGTCACCCAGGGAGAAGCGCGTCTCGGTCGGCGGACGAAGAAAGAAGGCGAAAGGCTCGGCAGCGCTCTCCCACCCGGAGAAGGGATACAGGCTGCCGTAAATGATCAGCCCGGCGTAGACCGCGGTGAGCAACGCGCCGTCGATCCTGAGGCGAGCAGCGTGGGCGCCGGGAGACGCGACGGCGTGCATCATGGTCAGTGCAGCGTCGGCTCGAGGAAGATCCTGTCGATCCGCCCCCACTTGAAGTCGGCGAGGAGCTTGCGCAGCCTCGGCTCCGTGCGATGCAGGTTGACGTAATGGCGGAAGCGGGTCTTCCAGCCGGCGCCTTCGACGCGTGGCTGCCCGGGATCGAGCTCCCAGGGGTGGAGATAGAACACGGCGGCCTGCCGATCGCGCCGGTTGACGCTGCGGATGAGCGAGCGCGATACGGCGTAGGGCAAGAGCCGGAAATAGCCGCCGCCGCCCGCCGGGACATTGATCGCCGCGAGCCGCGCGGTGCTGATCGGGATCTCGAGCAGCGCTTCGCGCGGACGGTGAGCGAAGCGCGGGGCATCGGGCATGCCGTAGTGGTCGTGCCGTACAGGGTAGATGCTGGAGCTGTAGCGGTAGCCCGCTTCCACGAGGCAATCGAATGCCCAGCGATTTCCGCCGGCGATGGAAAAGCTCGGCGCGCGATAGCCCTTGACCTCCGCGCCGACCAGGTCTTCGAGGAGCGATTTCGCGGCGCGGATATCACGGCAAAATTCTTCCCGGCTCTGCTCGGTCGCCCTGCGGTGCCCATAGCCGTGGCTCGCGACTTCATGCCCCGCGTCGGAAATGCGCCGGACGACGTGCGGATGGCGCTCGGCGATCCAGCCGAGCGTAAAGAAGGTCGCCTGGGCGCCGACCGCCGAGAGAAGCACGAGGATGCGATCGACGTTTTGCTCGACCCGGCAGGGGATGCGCTCCCAGTCGCGCCGTGCGATATGAGGG
This sequence comes from Burkholderiales bacterium, assembly GCA_035639215.1. Lineage (GTDB taxonomy): Bacteria > Pseudomonadota > Gammaproteobacteria > Burkholderiales > SG8-39 > SCGC-AG-212-J23. The sequence goes on along the minus strand of DASQYN010000121.1, from coordinate 26 downwards.
GCGAGCGCCGACACCTGGAAGTAGTC